>NZ_CP041371.1 GCF_006965545.2 Paenalkalicoccus suaedae | reverse complement strand
TAAAGGGCTTTGCCCTCACTATAGCGAACCCTTTTTACGAGGTGATACGTTATGGATATGGGAATCAAATTATCATCAAAGGACGTCGCAAAACACCTCGGTATAGAGCCAGTAACTGTCCGCAAGTATGCCAGTATGCTTGAAGAACAAGGCTACTCGTTCAATAAAGATTCGAAAGGATGGCGACTCTATACCGAGGATGACGTAAAGACTTTAGAGTATCTATGTACAATGACTAAGATCAATGGACACTCACTCGACGAAACGGTAAAGCACATAGCAAGCTTATATCGTTCTAAACTGACCATATCGGATACCGCTACATCGCTACAGGACAATCCTTTAGTCGAATTCATGAAACGACAGGAAGAATTCAACCGCCACATGGCAGAACGGATGGAACGATTCGAAAAAAGACAGCAAGAAAGGCACGAGACACTCACCGCTGCATTACGTGAGTCCCTTGAGACACAAAAAATGATCGCAGCCACCAAACAAAAAAAGTGGTGGAAATTTTGGAAGGGCAATTGATTGCCCGTTTTCACCGCTCTAATTCATTGTCCTTGTATTTATTGGCTTCTCTAGGCATTCCAGCCGTACGGAAAAACGATGCCGCTAATTTCCGCATCTTTGGTAATTTTTCTTTAGCCCACTGAACCATTTTGTCTTTCCATTGTTCCAGTACGGCAACTCTCTCTTTTAGTGTCTTATTTTCTTTTTTTAACGCCTTGTTTTCTCCAGCCACTTTTTCAAGCGTTTGATTCTGCTTCTTGGCGAAACTCAAAACCTCAGCATACTGCCCGTTTCTCTTATCAAGTTCCTGTTTTAGTTTTAGGCTCTCCGCAGCTTCGCTATTTCTTTGAATGATCAAAACTTTATTTTCAGCTGACAGTTCCTCGTTTTCCGTTCGTAAAGTCGTCAGTTCCTCTTTCACTTCCTGCCGAAGATCCTGACGCTGTTCTTCCGTAAATTCCTTTGCAAGCTTGCGCCGCATTTCCTTTTTGGACGCTTCAACTTCTGAATGGATCCTACTCTGCAGTTCCTGAAGCCGTTGGTCTTTTTCATCCGCCCGATCTGCTTCCTGCCGGGCGATAGACTGCCAGCGCTCCTTTTCCTGCGTTTCCGACTTCAATTGCCCCGCCAACTCGGCTGCCGTTTTAGTTTTCTGCTCCGCATAGGCATACAAAGCATGGAGTTCCCGCTCTGGCACAATGACTTTATCCTTTTTGAGCCACGCTTTTTCATGTTCAATAGTCGGCATTTTCAACTCTTCAGCCTTAGCTGTCAGCGATTCTTTTTTCACTTCTATAACTGCTTGAACAGCTTTGTTTTGCTTTTCCAGTTCCTCTCTCTGCTTTTCCTTTAAAGCAATTTCAGCATTAAGCCGCTCAAGCTCCGCTTGCCGCTGATTTATTTTATACTGGTGAACATTCTCATGCTTCTTTTCGCTTGGTTCGCCGCGCACCAGGTCAAAACCGTTTTCAACCATGTGCCGATGAAAATCATCTTGAATGGCTTTCATCTTCAATTTGCCATTAAAAAAATCTTTCGCAGAGAGTCGGCCGTCCTCTGTGATCGGTACAATACCAACATGCATATGAGGAGTCGCTTCATCCATATGGACTGTAGCATAAAGCATGTTTTCAGCGCTGTATTTCTCTTTCAAATGATCAACCGCTGTTTCAAAATAGCGCCGCTGCTCCTCATCGCTCAGCCCATTCATATAGTCAGGACTTGCCGTGATCAAAAATTCGCTGACCAAAACAGCATCCGCTCGGACCTTCCGTTTGACTCGCCCCTCAATTTTTTCATGAATCGCTTTTGAATAGCTAATCGGTTTCTCGTTCACTAGATCATAATTTAAGTGCGTCCGCTCCCGATCAATATTTTCATTTTTGCTTTTTTGAAACTCCCGCTGATTGTGTTTTTGCGTTCCATTCAATCTATCTTTTTTGTATTTTTCCATCCTGATGACTGCATAATTTGCCATGAGAAAAACCCCCGATTCAGACCACTGTATAGGGGTTATGGTAACACAAAGTTTATCTTTGGTGTAACGCACTACACCAAATTATGCCCATGGCAAATTTGGACGTGCGACCTGCGGTGCTGGTGGCTCTCTCATTCTCGCTGTCGCATCGAAAGTTCGTGCCACTTGTCGGCTGTCCGCCGACCCGACTTTTCCGCCGATGAGAGATCGGCAGAAAATCAGAAATACCCTTTGCTGCTATCAAAGCATTCAAACTATGAAAACTTTGATCTGTGTGCTAAATGTTCATAACAAAATGAAAAAACAGACCTTATAGCCTGTTTCGGTCTAAAAATTATTTAGCTTTTCGCATATTACTAAATGGAAAAAATACGAACTCTTCGGTTCCCTGAATATCATCTTTAGTAAAGAGTCCAAGCCCATTACGACTATCCATTGATTCTTGTCGGTTATCGCCCATAACAAAATATTTATCTTTTGGAACTTTAATTGGTCCAAAATCTCCTGTAAGGTTTATACCCACTTTCTTAGCATTTTCTTTATTATAAGAAAGATATGGTTCCTTAACTTCATTTCCATTAATAAAAAGGTGGTCATTCTTCATTTCTACAGTGTCTCCAGGTAAACCAATTAATCGCTTCACATAATGTGTGCTTTTTTCCTTTCCGTTTAAAATTATTATATCCCCTCGTTTAAAATTACCTGTATACTTCACAGTCTTATTTACAAATAATCTTTCAGAATCAACCAAAGTGGGATCCATAGACTTCCCTTCTACCACATATGGCTCAAACAAAAAATTCCGAATAAGAAGAGCAAGTATAACAGCTATCACAATAGCCTTGCCCCACTCTAAAATAGAGCTTTTCTTTTTGAAAACTTTCTCTTTTGTCAAAGAAATTTCCTCCTCTATATTTCAAAACCCGCTTATCACATTTTACCAAAACAAAAATAAAAAAGCAGGATTAATCCTGCTTTTTCATCATCTGCTATTTGGACTATCTACAATCGGGACTCCAATAAAATTCAACTTTTTTGCCAGAACCATTAGAAACAAATAATTGTATAGGAACATTCTTTCCATAACGTTCTACAGCATAGTTTGTAAGATGATATGTATGCCCTGCAGTCACGTATTTTCCCAGAGTAGCGCCATCGCTACCAGAAACATTTACCCAATGTGGCTTTCCTTTCCCTTTGTTCGCATCAGCAAAAACTGAAATAGCAACATCACGAGAACGTCCAGCTTTAAGTACTTTCACATAGACCCCACTAGTATTAGCTTTACGATAACTTTTTGTTGAAGATTGGGTAGAAGTTGTAGAATAATATTTATCCTTAGTATCAGCCTTTACAGCAGGCGAAAAAGATACCAATAATAAAGATAATACAACAATAATACCTACCCACATCTTACTTTTACCAATCGTGGTAACCATAAAAACTTTCCCTCCTAGCAAAATTTCAATACTTGTAAATAATATCAAAATAATAGAAAAAACAACACATATATACATAGTTTTAATATAAAGTTAAGAAAGTAGCCCAAGAAGTTTCAAATACTGGTCAGCCACTCTAATTCTCACAATTACATCTAAAATTAACTCTTGATTTGACTATTAGAGTATAAAAAAAGCAGGAACAACGCCTGCTTTTTATCTGATTATGTAATTTTTAATGCCTGGATGCCAGTAAGCCATAACTTCAAATGCTTCGTTCGCCACCTCGTCATCTTCTTCCTCAATCTTGACGAGATCGCCGTCCTCCGCATCACCGAGGTTTAGTTCTTTATGAATTTCCTTCAAGATGCCACCGTAACCAATAAGCCGGCGGGCAGAAAGCGCATCATCCAAATAAAACACCGTGTTCAGATTGTCTTCTGTCACCTTATTGCCGCGCACAACATCCGTATCTTTAACCGGATATTTAGAGATTTCAAGAACAGCTTTTTGCTCCATCATGGCTTCCCGCACATCGCTCTCAATCTGTTCGGCATCAATTTTAGCTCTTCCCTTGACTCTTCGGATATCAACAATCGGCGTGTAGTCCAGTTTCATCGCCCTTTTCCATAAGCTCGTCCACTCAGACTGCTTAATGTAATTGTGAGTAAAATAGCTTTTCTTCACAGGCAACAACACATGAAAATGCGGATGATATGTATCTTCTTCGTGATTTTTGGTAATCTCTAAAGCTCTGAAATAACCTAAAGTCGCTACCTTAACTCGTTTATATCCGAAAAGGCGGTTCCATCCTTTCATCATGTCAGCAATCATGGGTTTTAATCCGTCACCCTCGACATTCCGAACCGTCAGTGTGAGAAAAATCCATCCACAACCGTACTGCCGATTCGCTTCCTCAACGATTAATTTATTATGATAAGCAATTTTTAAAGACCTACGCCACGCACACATCGGGCATAACCTCACTTTACAAAACTGAGCTTGATACAACTTTAATTTGCCCGTCTCCGGGTCTCGTTTAAACGAAAGACATTCCGCACAACTGCACAATTTCTCAGCTTTTTTGCCATAGTAAGGTATACCAGTTTTACTCTGTAAAGCTTCATAGTGCTCAGCCATAAGATTCGTCCGTCTCTTTTTCCCCTTCCAATCCCGCTTTTTACCTGTTGCGGTCTTGTCCTCAAGGATGATATAATCATTTTCAGATGAATACATGAACAAAAAAACTCCTTCTGAGCTAGTAATCTAGCATTCTATTATTTTAGTGGGCACTTTAATAATAGCGGAAGGAGTTTCTACATGTCAAAAAGCCGTCAAACCCTTGACAAATAAGGGATGGGGGCTATTTTTTCGCCTTGAGATGTTTCTATATAGTATCAAGATAAGAAAAGACCCGATTTCGGCTCCGCCAAAATCGAAAAAAAGCCGGCTGAAAACAGCCGGCTTTTTTTAAAACCTAAAACCCAAAGATCAAAACCATTCTTCCCCCGCAGGGGGGGAGATTTTTTTTTCAAAAATCGGCTTTTTTTATACGAAAAAGCCTTTTTAAGCATCCAAAAGCACTTTTTTCATGGAACAAAAGAAAATGGATGGTTCGGCATCTCAAAAGATTTCCAAACAGCCGAAAATGGAGCACTGGGTTAAAAATAACAAGGCGGACTCTAAAGAGTCTGCTTTTTTTATTTTTAAACGTGTTTAAATGCCCCTACATTCAATTTTAAGAGCTTCCCCCTATAAAAGGTCATCTTTTTTATTTGAAGCTCTCAGAAACGATTCTAAGCATCCTGAAAAGCATTCTTTATTCTCAACGAGCCTTGCAACAGTTCTTGGGCTTTGCCCAAACCCACCAACGGACGGCCGTTGGATGCCAGCATTCAATCCCCCCAACCCCCCGCTTCTTCGGGGGGCTCCCTCGCCGGTTGGCGTCAAACAAACGGGTTTGTTTGAGTGCTGAAAGGGTTCGGGTGGCGCTGAGCGAGTCAACTCCTTAATCCTCCCTACGGTCCGGTTACCGTTGACTCACGCCAAAATCGCATCACTGCCTAAAAAAAAAGAACCCTCACCGCCAAAAACGGTAAAAGGGTTTAGGTTCTAACAACAGCTATGAATATTATAAGCCCCTGCAGGTACATCACATCAAAGAAAGCTCAAACGCTTTTTGTATGTATTCTTCCTCTGTGATTTCTCCATGAAACCGTCTTTCTAAAAGCTTTTCCTCTTCTTCCGTCAGCACTAAACCCTCAAAGCCAAGGGTTGCTCTTACATATCTCATTCCTGTTTCAAAATCACTCATTGGCACTCCCCCATAAACTAAATACAGTCCCAACCTGATAAAAGAACGGAACAGCTTTCTTTTTAAATGGCTCTAAA
>NZ_CP041370.1 GCF_006965545.2 Paenalkalicoccus suaedae | reverse complement strand
CTATATCAAAACCAAGTTGCAGCATGATTTTGATGGCCCTTATCCTGTTTTTACTAAACTTATTATTAACTGACTACATTGTGATAGCACACTTTGATAGTGTATGATTAATACACATACATACGGTTAAATTAACTGGTAGTTAAAACTTCAGAGACAACAGTGAATACGTTGGTTAAAACAAAAGTTGAATTCTAGTTCTTTTTACACAGAAATTGTTTGAGATTAACAACAAAAAACCTTATTCTGCATTTTTTTCACTGACTCTTTCACTAAGATAACAGACATTTTTTTAACTGTAAAGTATTTCAGTGAAATTTTTAACCGGTTTTTTTCACTGAGTAAAAAAAACGCGAAAAATTGTAAGCGCTAGACCGTATACAGGGTTTATTTTGCGAGGTGGTATAAGTGGGCAATAGAGAGCAATTTGATCTCTCTAAATACTTGTTAGAAAAAAGAAAACAAAAAGGGTTAAGCCAAACACAAGTAGCAAATGATACAGGGTTATCATCTGCTTATATTTCCATGCTTGAAAAAGGTGAAAGAAAAAGACCGACACAGGCAGTTATTAAAAAGTTGGCAACGGCGCTCTCCATTCCTAATATAGAAATGCTTCAAATAATGGAGTATATAGCATCAATGGAAGAAGATCATGTTAAAGAGAAAGATAAAGATACTTCAAAACAGATAAAATTATTTGATTTAACTGGATTAACTGAGGCAAGTATCAATCAAATTCAAAATCAAATTGACCAGTTAAAATCAAGTGAAAATAATAGTGTTATTCGTTTTTTTGATGTTACTGGGCTTTCAGAAAAGGATATAGAGCGCGTTAAAGAAGAGATAGAATTATTAAAAATTAGAAATGAATACATGAAATTAAAAAAGGACTAGCCTAAGTGCAGTCCTTTTTTTACTGATTACCGATCAATAGCTTATCGATCTCTTTCTTCAGCTGTCGAACATAGGCGCCTGGCTTCCTGGGTTCCGGATTCAGGCCGGATCTTCTCCTCAGCTGCAGCCGTGATCGAACACAAAAAAAGCTGACACTTATTGGTCAGCTTTTAATACATCCCTTTTTGGGCTACTTGAAATTGTCCAGGAGAATCAGCATTATTAGTGTATTGTATAGCTGCTGCAGCTCCTACAGTAGTAACAGCAAGCAAAGCAACGACAATCCAACCATTAATTTTCTTCATCCTAACGCCTCCGTTATTCTTTGAATTTGCTCTTTAGCATAAAAAGCTCTTTTCAAAAATTCGTGACTAGTCACTAAATCACCTTTTTTTTCATAAAGCTCTGAAATACCTTTTGCAATTTTGGATACGTCCGGCCAAAGATTACGCTCTTCTAAGAAAGCTAAAGATTGCTTTACTTCATCGATTGAAGGCTGCTCATAAAGATGATAAAGAATGTCGTGTTTTGCTTTATACTCATGATCATCAAATTTACGCGCCATTTCTATCCCTAATTCATACCAGTGATAAGCTTCTTCATTTTGCCCCATTGTATACAGTACTCTTGAAAGCATGTATACAGTTTGCTGTCCTTTAGGCGAATCCCTCAACCATTCATGCGAATAAGCTTCCCTAAAATAATGCAGAGCTAATTCAAGAGAACCTTTTTGCCAATGGACTAATCCAAGATTGTGGTAAATCTTAGTTATAGGCTTATCATAGCCATGATCCAAGGCCTCAGTCAAGGCATCACGAAAATATGCATCCGCATCATCTAAACGCCCCATATCATACAAATTAATACCGACCACCAAACTGCACTGAATAGCTTCGAGGTTCCACATATCACTTTTTTTATAAATATCCCTGGCTTTAGTTACTTTGTTGACTGACACCAAATGCTGGTCAATCTCATAATAAGCAACTCCAATCTTATAGTGAAACTCCGCAAACTTCGTTTCCTCAATATTGGGAATACTCGATAACTTTTGTTCAGCTTTTTCATAAAAAGAAATTGCTTTAACATAATTTTTTTTAAAAAACTCATAATCCCCTGCAAACAATTCAAAATAAAAATTTATTAAAAGATCATGACTTCCCTTACTTAACATATTAACGACATCACCCATAGATGCCTCTTGATCAAAACAAAGGCTATGACGATGATCCAGTAGAATAAAATAATCAACCAGGTCCTTATTATCTTCAGCCTGACTTAACAATTGCTTTATTTCAGTTCTTTTCTCTATAGACTCATGAACCTTCTCCTGCATAATATAGTCATGCCATTTATTCAACAGATTGCCTACATAGGGAGACGGTACTTTTTTTACTTTGGACAACATACACTTCCCTCCAGCTATTCAAAAACAAAACTAGTCCTAATACTTATCGGCATCATCAAACATTTTAAAACACAGAACATTTAGTACATAGTGCTTAATGTTCAAATCTCATTTTGATGCTCTGAACCCAAGCATGTACTGATATCATACTAAACGGCTCAAACACAATCTATACAAGTTTTTAAGATAGGCCAAAGGGAATAACAGTATACGTTAGTGAAATCCCACAGGAAAAATATATTAAAATACTAATGTTCTATCAAACGAACAACCCTTAAAAAGGAACTTAAAACCTCTGGGTTTTAAGGAAATTCGCATTTATTTAGTGTTTTTCTCTTGACTTTGAGAACTTGAAACTAGCAGAATAGCTGACTGTTCTAGGAAACAGGGCGAATTTCGATTGCCTATGTCTGTCGCGCAAAAAATAAAAACGGACAGACATAGGCAATCGATCAGGATTTGAAACTAGCGTCATAGAGACGTCTGAGGTTTCCAGCTCTGCCTTGCTATCGCCAGGCTTTCGCCTGCCATGACCTTTTTACATACAATGCTTGTCCTGTATGCAACTTCTATGGGGTTTGTCTCGTGTTCTCTCACACGGTCACACTCAATTGTGTGCCGCTGCATAGAAGCTTGGCCATAGTTGCCCGCACCGTAGTGCGCCAAGCAACCTAGTGGTTTATCCACATTCTCCGGACCGTTAATGGCCGTCCTCGCCATTCACCACAAGCGCAGCAAGGAACGCTTATTGTGGTATATCCCCGGGTTTGCGGTGGACGGGGCAACTCCTGACGTCAGTTTATTTTACACCCCTTAACGGCAGCTGGGTGAC
Organism: Paenalkalicoccus suaedae; assembly: GCF_006965545.2. NCBI lineage: Bacteria > Bacillati > Bacillota > Bacilli > Caryophanales > Bacillaceae > Paenalkalicoccus > Paenalkalicoccus suaedae. Next base: position 61,988 of record NZ_CP041370.1, on the reverse strand, counting down.
AAACAAAAAACGACAGAAAACCACGGTTTGATACCCTCCAAACAGTGGTTTTCTGTCGTCCAAAAATAGCCGAAAAGTGTTGACGTATACACTTGTTTTCGGTAAAATGAAGACATAACTTAAACATTGTAAGTGAGGGCTTACAAACCAAGTGTTCGATGCTGCAACATCGGACACTTTTTATTTGTCATTCTTTATTTGTATTCAATTTTGCAAATAGCTCGCAAACAAAATATGTATCATCAAATCTATTAACCTTGTTGTCTGCAAACAACAGGGTTTTTTGTTGTTTATTTAGAATAACTAGAACCAGAATTCAATGCCAAAACTTTCACATTGACTTAACTTGACTTTATCTTACACGATTTTTTTTTTGACGTAAAGCCCCGGGCCTGAAATCACTTTTCTCTACTGATTTCACTGATTTCATTTTTATTATATAATCCTCAAATAGCCTGTATTCACTGATTTTAAATGTGATTTCATTTTATTGACTTTAGTGATATAAGATGCTAGTATTGAGGAAAGTGAAATCAAAGGAGAGAATAAAAATATGAATATTTCTCGTATGAACGTGGACTTTGGAAACAGTATGTACATGAATTTAATTGATGGTTATTTTTTTGAATTGCCTACAAATGTAGTAGAGATATCTAAAGAAGCTGCTGAAGGAAAATTTACGAGTATCGTTGAAGATCCGGCAGATTTAAAGGACCGGTTATTAGTTTCTACAGTTATTGATGAAACAGAGAGATATTTTCTAGTTGGTGAACTTGCTGAACCAGAAGTGTTAGGCAACCAACACATCAAGAAGTTACATAATAAAGTAGAGTCACATATTCCATACGTAACATTTTTAGCTGCAACTGCTTATTACCAAGCGCTAAAAGGCAAACGTGAAGATAATGAAGTTACTATTGAATACTTTCAAACAATGCTACCAATTTGGCTTCTTAAAAAATTGGATAAGTTCAGTGAAATGCAGAAAAGGATGGCATCTAAATTTTTGGGCACTCACCAAGTAAAGGTGCTGACATTAGGATTAGAAAAAGAGCTTACTATAAAAGTGGAAGATGCAGCGTGCAGGATCGAATCTGAAGTAGCAAGATGGGCAATAAAGAAAAACTTTGACCTAGAAGATAAAGACTATGCCGAACAATTTAAAAATTATGACGTAGTTTTTTGTGATTTAGGTGGCGGAACAGATGATCTAGTATTACTACCAGCTGGATTAAAACCGCCAAAAAGTCGTGATTCTTTTGTTTCTAATACCGAAGCACCGTTTTTAGCGCACTTAGAAAAATTGAGAAAAGAAAAACTCCTAGAGCACTTTGATAGCGTTAGGGAGCTTGAAAAGTTTATATACTCAAATATTGGAAAAACTAAGATGGAACGAAGAGACGGGAATACCGGTCAGAAATTTGATTTAACTGATATCATCAAAAAATCTCTTAAAGAATACACAGAAATCAAAATAGCCCAAGCTGAAAATACGTTCCCTGCACCAAAAGATAAGGTTTACAAATACCTTTATTTTGGCGGTGTTGGCGAGGTGCTTGAAGAATCAATTAGTGTGGTTACTGAAGAGAGATATGGCCGTGATATTTCTGAATCAAATCATATAGTTGCTGAGGATGCAAGACTGCTCAACTTATATGGCCTTGAAGTTTTAAGCCGCGCTGAACAAGTAAAGAAACAGGCAAATGAAAAAGAGGCACAATCAATTTAGGTGATTAGAAATGGGGAAAAACAAAAGAATTCCACTCTTTAATGTCCGAACAACACAAATGTCTGATGAAATGTACGATTTTGTTTTAGAGCAGATTAGTACATTCAGTAAAGGTAAGAGTAAGGGTACCTTTAGAGAGTATGCCTTTCAGCTCATAGAAAGGGACATGCAACAACAGAAAGAGGAACAGCAGAATAGAGAAAAAGATCGTCATGTTCATGATGAATTAATTGCCATGAGAGAAGAAATGAAGAAAGAATTTCGTGATTTGAGGAAGAAAATTGATCAGGGATCGATCTACGTAGAACACAAAACAGCTGATCCAAAGTCAGCTTCAGAAACGATTGAAGAAGGTCAGTTAATCACTGAAAAAATCACTGGAACTATTGAAGAAGAATACGACTATGATTTTTAAGAGCCTGGATTAATCTAGGCTCTTTTTTTATGCCATTTAAGGGAGGATTGCATGACAAACTTTTTTTAGTTGCAACACAGACGCCCTGAGCAACATTAGAATCCACTTAATCTGTATAAAATCTGTTTTATTGGCAATGCTGATACTATTAAAGGGAGGTCATAAAAATGAAATGTAAACATTGTGGTAAAACGGTCCGGATGTCAAAAGAAAAATATAATAAGAATCAAAAACTTTGTTCTAGTTGTTTTAAACTCTGGAAAAAAATTGGCCGCACCTGGGGGAAAGTTGGTTAAGAATAATGCAATTCACCATTAATACGGGCAAGGATAATTCTATATGAATCGTCTTTGTTGTATTTTTTTTGATACCAGTCAATTACACTCTCATTGTTGAGCGCCATCTTAAGAATTTCAGCTGCTAACTGTGTCTTTGTCATATCACAAGAAATGGCCAACTTCTTCAGCTTTTCATGTGTATTTGCATCCAATGAAGGATTAACTCGTGTTTTTTTATCCGAACGTACTTTTCTTTCTTCGACCTGGTTAGTCGTTTTTTTCTTCATATCATCTTCTCCCCCCAACTAAACATCAACTTATTTGAGATTATCCCACTAACACTGTAACAGCGTAACAGTTTTCATCTGTTACTATGTTATTCTGTAACTCTTTAAAATATGTACAACCAATTAAAATTGTAGGCATGGTGACTGCATGCTACTTCTCCAAAAGATTAAGCCGGTGACACTTATATCATCTCATATGTACATAAAATATGTAATTATGCACATAAAATGTAGAGAATTAGTGAATATTCAATTATTTTGATATTTTTTGTTGTAACCGCTTAATCCCTATGGTAATTTTGTTTTGGATTACCATATTAAAGGAGGTTTTTTTCTTGAAAAAAATTAAAAAAGTTCTAGTCTCTTCAGCTCTAAGTTTTACATTACTACTCCCTGTAACGGCACCAGCTGCATTGGCTGCATCAAAGCATGATTTTTGGTTTGAGTTTAAACATCAAGTTACTTCTAAAACGTACAGCCGCGGTGCTAGTAATATTAAAATTTATACTCATGCTGACACAGGTGGTAGTGGTGGCACTTTTAACATTGAACTATACAGAAAACAGAAAAAAGGCAAAGCCAAATATCTTGGCTCTAAAAAGTTCTCTCAAAACGGTTCAACTACAAACAGTTATGGAAATAAAACTAAAGGGAAATTTTATTTTATTATGAAAAAGAAGAATAATGGAGCATCGACAGGAGGATACGGGGACATTTACAATTAAGTAACAGCTTATTATAAGAATAGGGTGATATAGTGTTACTTAATAGTTTTATTATTCCGTACGTTGTTTACGCTTATGTTTTGTTTGTTGTTTATCGTTTATTTGCTGTTTTTGTGCAAAAGAAGCCGAGATATACAATAGAGAAAAGTATTTATATACTTGCTACTTTTGTTTATCTTACAGGCGTTATTTGTATGACGCTATTTCCAATTCCAACTGACCCTTTATTAATTCATGACAGAGCCGCAGAAGGCTTCCAAGAAACTAATAACCTCATACCTTTTAACACCATGAAGGATGCACTAACAGGCTCAAGTTTATCCGTAACCGTATATCAGCTCGGCGGAAATATAATACTCTTGTTCCCATTAGGATGTTTTCTTCCTCTTCTTTTCAACAGAATGAGACAAGCAAAGCGTGTTATTATCGCTGGGTTTATTGCTTCACTCATCATAGAAACCTCACAGTTTACTATATCATCAGCGATTGGACTCACATACAGAAGCTTTGATGTAGATGATCTTATATTAAACACCCTAGGCTCTGCACTTGGATACCTATTTTATAAATTCGTTTATCCAATGGTTAGACAGGAGCTATTTGAAGTGGACAGCACTAACAAGACGTCTAGGAAACAAAAAGTACGTAAACATATATAAGAGCCAATTATGGCCATAAATCAATGAGAACCAGGAAGCCACTGGTTCTTTTTTATGACCAAATAGTTCTGTCTCACAATTCCAGACATTGATCTTCTTCAGCTGCGCGCATCACCGACACAGCCGCGCCTGGCTTCCTGGTTTCCGGTACCGGCAGCATCTTTTCTTCAGCTGCAGCTGGTTCGCTCCTGGATGCCTGGCATCGATCTCTTTCTTCAGCTGCCACATCACGACAAGTCGCACCTGGCTTCCTGGTTTCCGGTACCGGCAACATCTTTTCTTCAGCTGCAGCTGGTTTCACTGTTCAGAGAATATATGTACATAAAGCATATAATTATGTACATAATTGTAGAAATATAGATAATTTTCAATTATTTTGGTGTTTTTTGTTGTAATATTCCTGATCTCTATGGTAGTTTTGCTTTGTATTATCATTCAAAGGAGGGGTTAATTTGTCTTGATAAAAATTACTGGCTGCCAACGTCAACACTAATTTAGATTTCACATTATCGTTTAATTTTTCTCTTTTGCTGATTGAGTCATTACGAAAGAACCCAAAACCCCATGAATAGCTTCCACAGCTTTAATGGCTCAAATTATCAGCTGTATCTATACTCCATAGGATTCCTCAGTAAAAATTTCACCAGTGAGAAAACATAAGAAAATTCAATGCAACTTTAGCAAATTAAAAAATGAATAAAGGAGCCGTTCAATATGAAAGCAAACTTCAAGTACTGGTCAATAGCAGCTGTTTTGGGTATTTCTCTTTTTGATTTCATGGGAACAAGCAAAGTAGAGGCAGCAGAGGTAAAAGAATCTTTGCCTATTGAGGAAAAAATTCTGTCACAGGATGAAATTGAAGCTAAGAAGGAAGAGATTGCTTCTCAAATCAAAATTTTTGACGAAAATAACAAAGAGATTCATCCTTATACAACTGAACAGCTGAAAAGCATGATTAGACTTACAGAAGAGCAGCCTACAGATAATCCAATAAAGGTATTGAAAAAAACATATTCATCAGGCTACTTTGATTTTTACTATAACATTTGGCTTGGAAAAGGGACATATGGAAAAACTTTTAAAGATCCAAGTACCCTCATCGTAACCTATAAAGGAACAGCGAGAAAGTTTTCTGTATCCGCATTTTACGATGATGGTAGAGGTGGGGCTAAAGGTCGTGCCCAAAAGGTTACTTTACCTGGTGGATGGAAAGGCCAATTTCATATGAATTGGAACTTAAAAAAAGGGAAAAGCTATCACATTAAATTCGAAAATGAAGGAAACACTGATAAATTAATTACAATAAATCAAGCTACTTTGTGGTATAACTAATTTTGATATAAAAAAGCAGACCTTAGTCGGTCTGCTTTATTCCTGTAAACTCTTTTGATGTTCTTGTTTCAACTTATCAATATCCTCTTTAAATATATAGATTTCATACTTTTTCTTTGCTTCTTCAGACAAATTATCATCTAAGTATTCACGAAGTTTTGATTCACTTTTGGTTTGATCCATCCCAATTGTAATCGTCGGATCTGTTCGGCCAATTTGAAAACTGAATAATCCAAAATCATCCATTACACTTTCCAACAATTCAGCAGTTGATTTCTCTGTGTTTTCGTCAGTTCCACTTGCATATGAAGCCGTATTAAACATCAACAAAAAAGAAGCTAAGACCAAGAATCCAATGAATTTCTTTTTCATTTTCCCGCCTCCCTTGTTTCCAGTAAATATCTTCCTAACGAGTATATCATGTCTAGCAATTGAAATCCTATAGAAGTTTTAAATGTTGCTAACTAAAGAGATATCTCTTAAAAAAGGGGGCAGCTACTAAGCTGCCAAAACAGCGAGGAAATAATCAGAAAGGCCACTGAGGACCTTCAGTATTAACTTGGAAGTTCAGGCAAGAAACCTGGGTAGCAATGGTCATTCACCCAAGTTCCACCCCTTTCGTGTTCAGGAATCCAAACACGGCCTCCCTTACAATTTCTAAAATGTCCTCTAACCTTATGTGGTCTTCTGTAATGCAACGTTAATTTACACACTGTGCATTACCTCCTTAAATTTATTTTAAGCAGGCAATATGCACTTTTTGAAACCATCAAATCTGCATAATCAGTATGTATGCTATTGTCAAAACACTTTTTTACAAAAACCTAGTTGACAACGGTAAACTTGTGAGATATTATAGTCAATGTAACGTTGTTGACTAACAATCAACACATCAGATACTGAAGATGATATTCCCGTATCATCAAACAGAAAAGCTGAACCAAAAAGGCATACGCCTACTTACATAGTATTATATCACAATTTTTAAAAGATTTCAAGTAGAAATCTTGTTTTTTGTGTTTTTTTAAAAAAGAGCCTGATACTTACTTCAGGCTCTTTTTGTTTAATGAATTTGAAATATTAATAGTGACATTCACTATCTTCATGTACTTTTATGCTTGATGGCCACCCACAAGCTTTGCCCGTTTTAATGCAGTTCCAGCTGTTGTATAAGAAATAGCTCTTAAAATCGCATCTGATCCGTATTTTTCCCTAATAGAATCCATAACATGGCCAAGTTGACGTTCCTTTTCACTGTTTTCTTCAAAAAGAGACATCTGAAATTGGTTATCATCAACTACGTTCCCTAATGTAACTGATAAGCTCCTTACCGTTTGACCTTGATAGAATTTCTTAAATAAAGCAATGCACGCTTTATAAAGTTTCATCGTGATATTCGTTGGTTGGTCTATTGTTAAAGACCGATGAAAGCCGCCTCCGCCTACTGTTTGACTATAACCTACTCCTAAATGAATGGTTCTGCCTGCCTTTTTAGCCTTTCTAGCCCGGCTGGCCACTTCTTCACACATTTCTAATATGACTGATTTAATTTCAGCTTCTTCATTGTAGTCCCTCAACAATATCTGGCTTTTCCCGAAAGAAATTTGTTCTTGCCTAATAGGCGTTCCCAGCTCGCTAAGATCCACACCATGGGCATGATAATAAATCTGATTCCCCATGATGCCAAATCGATTTTCTAATAGTTCTAAGGGATAATTTGCAAGCTGTCCTACTGTGGCGATTCCCATTCGATTCAGATTCCTCTCCATTCGCCTTCCTATGCCCCACATTTTCGATAATGGATGAACTGGCCATAATTTTGTTTGAACGTCTTCATATGTCCATTCCGCAATTCCTGAAGGGCTTTTCTTGGCTTCTAAGTCTAAGGCTAGTTTTGACATTAGCATATTTGGGCCGATTCCTACTGTTGCTGGTACACCAAAATCTCTGTAGATTGCATTTTGTATTCTTTTCGCCAGATCCATCGGTGTTCCCCATAGTCTCTTCAAAAAATCAAATCTAATTATACTCTCGTCGACACTATAGGTGAGTATATCTTCAGGTGAAGCAAACTGATAAAACAAATGAGTTATATTGGTGGAAAGCTTAATAAACATCCGCATCTGAGGATTTACAATGTGAATTTGAGGATGATCAGGTATTTCATAAAGGCGCGAACCTGTTTTAATACCAAATCGTTTTTTTAAAGCCGGTGATGCAGCTAAAACAACACTTCCTGATCGTTCAGTATCGCCTACCACAGCGAGATAACATTTCATGGGATCGAGGCCCAGCATAACTGCAGATGCACTGGCGTAAAAGCTACGCATATCTACGGTCAAAAAAGTACGTTTAGGAAGGCTATCATAGTCAATCATAAAACTTTTCTCCTTCAGCCAGCTCCACCTCGATCAAATCATCAACTGAAACAGCCTTAATATGCCCTTCATTCGTTTTTATTAACATTTCCCTCTCAATGTACTTAAAAGACCTTACAAAGCCTGTAAGCGATGAAATATGGCCATTTTCAAAATAGGAGATACTTAAAAGTTGGTTTCCTTGTTTTGCTTCATTAATTATAAGGGCCATTGCTTCAATTTTTTGTTCATCATTTTCAGGGCGCTTCATTTTTTCCATTTCAAGATTCAGCTGCTTTAACATTTCGTTGTGCTCCGGCAACATCATAGAAGTTGCCCATTTCATTAAACCTCGATCCTTTATCACTTGATCACACCCTCAAACATTTTTGATTATATATTAACAGAACATACGTTCCTTTAGTACAAGAAAGTTTTTCCTAAACAAAAAAGCACCTGAAAAGCTTCAGGTACTTTAATCTAATTTGTTTTATGCATTTTTTCTTGTTTTTCTTGTAAGAACGGTAGCAGCTGTTCATCTAATCGAGCCATATGCCATTTATGATAGTATTTTCTTCCGGTTATTCCAAATGTGGTTTTTGAGTTGAAAACTGAATATAAGAGATCCTCAGCTACCCGTTTCGGTACAACGGCCATTCGAATTTCATCCTTGATACTGTCATCATGAGCCAGGTATTTATCAAAATACTTACCATTTCTTTCTTCCTGAACTAACTCTTCAATAGCATGCAAATCCGCTAAGTTATAGTCTCGGTCGAATGATCTTTGATGATGATACTTTTTCATTGTATTATCAAGCATGTCGTCCAAAACCTTTGCATCAATTGAATATGTTCCAACAAGTTCTCTCTCAATTGAAGCATACTGTTTTAGAACTTCTCTTATGTTAACCAGATTACTTATATGAGTAGCTATAGTTAAACAGACCATCATACAACCAATAAAACTTAATATAAACAGCGTTGCTGAAGGTAAATTAAGCCCAATCAATGGCAGTCCAGCACCTAAAATTACTGGATATAATACTAAAAACAACAAACGCCATACAACTGAGAATAGTATACTGTTCCTCATCTTTTTAATATGCTTTATATTCTTCATGCCTACCTCTCTTTCCAATCCTATACTTTCTATCGGTAATTTTTAGCATATCTTCAGCATTTTTCTTCACACACTTAAATGAAACTCAACAATTCAATCTTACCCAAATTTTGATAATTCTGCTATCAAATTTCTTTGAAATATTTCTTTGAATTCCATAAAAGTCTTTGTATTGAAAAATTGATATTTATATATATCACGGGTAAGGAGGAACATTTTATATGAAATATATTCTTAGTGTCTTATTAATTGAATGGTTAATCAACAAAGCACTTGATCTACTATTTGACTATATAGCAATAAAAGTTAAATCCTTTTTAGAAAGAAAACAGAATAAGTACCCTGATTGCTTCGAGGACAGCCGGCGTCATCGACTATGAGCAATCCATTGAAGTTCTCGGATGGACGGAAAACTAATGTTTTCCTTGATTAAAAGCAGGCATCGAGCCTGCTTGGAGGCTGCTAAAGCAGCCTTTAAAACCACAAAAATCTTCTTGTAAGGCTTTGTTAACACAAAGCCTTACAAACACTTTCAACGCCCCTAACACCTTCACAGCTCAGCAGAAAGATTGATTTTCACATTACACCTCATATCGATTACATTTAATCATTTCTTTCAGGAGTTTTTAGAAATCCTTACTTTGGGGTCCCCTCCGGGTCTGCTCCCGGACTGTAAGCCGGCCCAAAACGCCGGCCAACATTCCGCGGCATCTCGCTTCCCTCTAAAATGCCCGATAACATGCATCTGTAAGCTTCCGGATTGCCTGCGGCGGATCCCGAAGCAACAGCTGCATTGTTCCTGGCCATTTCTTAACGAGTGAACGAGGACAGAGGTTCAAAAGAAGCAGAAAGGCTCCCGTAACTCCGGTCGCATTTCCGCAAAACGATTGCCGGCAGGCGCCGGCATGATTAAATCTTTTTTTTAGACGCCTTTTTTGTTTTTGTCCAGCCAAACGCCCCCACCTTGGCCAGCTAAAGCTGTCCGGGGGCTTTAGCATTTCACATTCAACATCGGCAAGCAACACGCCGGGCACGCCCGCCGCGTTACTATCCGTGTTTCATAAAAGCACACAAGGGCCGCCAATTTTTTTGTGAACGGACAGCTGCACGCATCTGTCACAAATAAATTGGTCTTAACGATCCGTAAAGGGCTGCAGAACACCCCTTAACGGATCGTAACCCCTTGTGTGCTTTTTGGCTGTGAATGCAATTCGGCCTCCGCAAAAACAAAAAAGTCTTAAAAAAAAAGGAGCTGTTACATATGTTTTTCACATCTATTGTATGGCATAAAGAAGACCTGAAATCCGCATTAGAATCCAAAGGATTCCTTGGCACTGAGAAGAATATTGAAGCCTGCATTACCAATGGCTTTGAACAAACATTAAAAGAAAGAAGCGTTGAAGAAGGATGGACAATATTAGATGACCTAATTGGATCAATCGAATCACAGCTAGATAAAACCCAGTCAAAGGCGTACTGCAGTTTTTGGACTTATAAAGCGTCCGCCAATGAATACCCTGAAACACAGGTAAGATTTTGTGTTTACGAGGACTGGTTAGAAGAAGTTCTAAACCGCAGATTCACTGATATCCCTGATATCAGTACCTTCACGAGTGAATATACGTACGACCAAACTAAACTCATTTTTGAAATAGCAACGGAAAATAAAAGTGAAAGTGGGCTAACTATTTTGAAGGAGGATGAAGGAGAATGAATATGAATGCAGCACAAGCAATTCAACGGAAAATAAAAAAAGAGCATGTGACCCCGACCAAAGAATCACTGCTCAAATCAATACGTGAATCAAAGTATACCACAATCAGCAAACTATTAAAATATGGCGATTCAAATAAGGTCATGACTCATATTGCTGAACTTGAATCCCAGGGAGAGATCATCGTATTCGATGACAAAATTATAGCAGTCAGTCCACGAATATCACTTTCTTTAATCGGACTGTTGTTTTTCGGAACAGTAATCTTCGGGAACCTCATAGCTTAAGCATCCCCATTCCAAAGGAGCGATACATGATGATACTTGTAAGACTCGATAATTCAGTAACTATCTATAAACCAATTACAGCAGATTCCGGAAGAATCATAAGCAGTCGTTACAAAGACCTCCCAGCACACCTGGAAGCAGCTAGTGAAATCAAAGTCGATTATCCTTTTGGGATGAAGAAACGCCTTAGATACGTTGAAAAATTAGGGTTTAGACTAAAAGAAACACTTCATTTTGACGATACAGCCCCTTACAGCCGAAACAGACAAATATGGTCAAAATAACATTGTAAAATCAGGCTTCAAATAGCCTGGTTTTTTCGCCGCCTTTGGCGGACGAATGGACGGAAAACTAAAGTTTTCCTTGATCAAAAGCAGGCATCGAGCCTGCTTGGAGGCTGCTAAAGCAGCCTCTAAAACCACAAAAACCTCTTGTAAGGCTTTGTTAACACAAAGCCTTACAAACCCCTTTCAACACCCCTAACCCTTCAGAGTCCAGCTGAAAGAGCTATATCTCATATCGATTACATTAGATTTCTTTAGGATTTTTCAGGAATCCTTACTTTGGGGTCCCCCTACGGGTCTGCTCCCGGACTGTAAGCCGGCCAAAAACGCCGGCCAACATTCCGCGGCATCTCGCTTCCCTCTAAAATGCCCGATAACATGCATCTGTAAGCTTCCGGATTGCCTGCGGCGGATCCTGAAGCAACAGCTGCATTGTTCCTGGTCATTTCTTCACGAGTGAACGAGGACGGAAGATCAAAAAAAGCAGAAAGGCTCCCGTAAAGCCCCGGTCGCATTTCCGCAAAAAGAATGCCGGCAGCTGCCGGCATGATTAAATCTTTTTTTAGACGCCTTTTTTGTTTTTGTCCAGCCAAACGCCCCCATTCTTGGCCAGCTAAAGCTGCCCGGGGGCTTTAGCATTTCACATTCAACATCGGCAAGCAACACGCCGGGCACGCCCGCCGCGTTACTATCCGTGTTTCATAAAAGCACACAAGGGCCGCCAATTTTTTTGTAAACGGACAGCTGCCCGCAGCTGTCACAAATAAATTGGTCTTAACGATCCGTAAAGGGCCACAGAACACCCCTTAACGGATCGTAACCCCTTGTGTGCTTTTTGGCTGTGAATGCAATTCGGCCTCCGCAAAAACAAAAAAGTCTTAAAAAAAGGAGAATTCACATGCAAGAGATCATTTTAGTGATAATAGCACTTTCATTATTTGGCTTTTTATCAGTTATCACTATCAGAACAAAAGGTGAAGGCAAAAGGTATTCCATCTTGGTTTTACTAATTGCCATAGCGTTTCTTGGTGTAGTTTGTTGCAGTAAATTTTCCTAAAAACTCAAAAGGAGAGGGTCAAATGAATGTCAATACAGCAGACGTGAATCTAGTTGGTTCTATGTCACTCAATGAGTTTCTTGAAATAGCCAAAGAAGAGTACCAAGCATTAACAGGCATACCTGAAGCTATACCTTTCGATAAAGCCTTGTTACAAAGTCATTCAGAAGAAAGTTTGGAAGCTATTTGCGGCACTTTCTGCGACTTCATAGATACAGTAATTTTGAATTTCATGGATCATAATCAATTCTTTTCAGAGAATGAGTTCATATCATATGAGCCTGCTATGTATTGCGATTCTGACGAACAAGGGATAAATGAATTTGATTGTTTCGTAGAATCTATTTTTAAACGCAACGGTAAGTATCATTTTTTCCGTATAGGCTATGTTTTCACCTATAAAGATATAGAGAATGAGTTTACTTTCCAAACGTGTCTTACTGCCATAGAAAACAGTTTGAAATCTCAAATACAGGGGTGTTATCAAAATGATAAACCAAGTGCATTTTGACATATATCAAGCAACTCTTGAAAAACAACAAGGCGATCCGGCAATAGTCATTCCTATGCCTGTTCCTGACACCGAAGCAAACGCTATGGGATACCTACAAAGACTGGTTTCTCCGCTAAAGTGGAAGGTTATAGAATGCGAGCATTTAGGCGAAAAATTAGTTCCAAACAGCAACGATTTCGATTATGAACGAGTAAATGTGAAAAACGGTAGAAATTAAAAACACAAGCATACAGATTGGTTGGCAGGGATTGGTCCCCCTGCCCTCAATCTCCAAAGGAGACGATAACAGCAATGAAATCTTTAACTATCTATGAAATTCTCACTCGCTACAAAACCTTTGAAGAACTTTGTGAAGCTCTTGATTCTTGCTTTGATCTTCACGACTTAGGTTATGTAGACGAAAACACACAAGCGAACTATATAAAGCTTTCAGAGATATCGGCAATCGATCTATTATATATGTGGAAACAAGCCAAAAAAGACAAATCGCTCCCGCCTTATGCGGAGCTTTCAAACTATGAAAAGGCGAAAGTCACCACAATCTACACTTACGTTGGTGAATTAATACCAAATGAGAACGGCATAAATGATCACTTAGGTTGTGCCTGGTTTACAGTTCCCAGCGATTGGGCAGAAAGTAAAGCGAAACAGCACGGCTATGACTCACTGTCTGAATTTCAAAGTGAGTACATCATGGATGACACTGCCGGCTGGCTACAGGATGCAATTGCGACATCTAACGTATTAATCTGCGGTGCAGGAAACCCACCCCATTCCAAAGGAGTGAGATAACATGGAATCATCTAAAAAGTCCTCCCAAGAACCTGGCTTTATAACAATTTGGGGACGGGCAGGAATATCATTTAAACTAACTAACGAGGAAATGCATAAAATCCACGCTGACCCGGACTGCTTTTCATCTATTATGACAGTCGTCCTTTCAGAGAAAAGATACGAGTTTGATGGGGAAACGTATTTTCCAGAAGAAGCCGGAGAAAATGAAGTGCTTTACACCGATAATGTTACATCTGAATTTTGCTGTTAATGTTAATAGATATTACGGCAAACAAACCAGCATGAAAATCATGCTGGTTCGCATGGTAGGAAAACTAAAGTTTTCCTTGATTAAAAGCAGGCATCGAGCCTGCTTGAAGGTTGCTAAAGCAACCTTTAAAACCTCCCCCCTGATTTTGCTAGCGCAAAAACAGGGGGAAAACCAAAATCAATTTGCTATAATGAGCGTAACTGAAGATGCAGCCACATCTCAGTTACAAAATCATTCTGCTGATCAGTGTGTTTTAATACACTGATCTTACTTTTTAAGTGCCGTTAAAATTAATGTGAACATCCCAACTAAAACTGTTGCTGTAGTTCCATTCGTAGCAATTAACAACTGTAGTACCTCATTTGTATCCATTTGACACCACCCCCTCTTTATATTTCAAAGCATAGCACATCCTTTTTTCCATTTGTGATCCGTTGTTATCAAGATTAATTGGGGTCCCCCTGCGGGTCTGCTCCCGGACTGTAAGCCGGCCAAAAACGCCGGCCAACATTCCGCGGCATCTCGCTTCCCTCTAAAATGCCCGATAACATACATCTGTAAGCTTCCGGATTGCCTGCGGCGGATCCTGAAGCAACAGCTGCATTGTTCCTGGCCATTTCTTCACGAGTGAACGAGGACGGAAGATCAAAAGAAGCAGAAAGGCTCCCGTAAAGCACCGGTCGCATTTCCGCAAAACGTATGCCGGCAGCCGCCGGCATGATTAAACCCTTTTTTTAGACGCCTTTTTTGTTTTTGTCCAGCCAAACGCCCCCACCTTGGCCAGCTAAAGCTGTCCGGGGGCTTTAGCATTTCACATTCAACATCGGCAAGCAACACGCCGGGCACGCCCGCCGCGTTACTATCCGTGTTTCATAAAAGCACACAAGGGCCGCCAATTTTTTTGTGAACGGACAGCTGCACGCATCTGTCACAAATAAATTGGTCTTAACGATCCGTAAAGGGCTGCAGAACATCCCTTAACGGCTCATAACCCTTGTGTGCTTTTTAGCTGTGAATGCAATTCGGCCTCCGCAAAAACAAAAAAGTCTTAAAAAAGGAGGACAAAATGATCATAGTCAAGATCGATTTTGGTGATTATCAATTAAATGTTTATTTAGAAGGTGATTACCAAAAAGAGCAAAAACGATTAGGTGATGCTTTTGAGGAAGCAATGTATAAAAAAGCTATTGCCCAAACCAAAAAGGATGGGTGGGCTTTGCCTCCACTTAAACGTTTTTTTGAAGTTACAGAATAAAAACGGTAGAAATCAAGAACACACGTACAAGGGTTATCGGTTGGGGGTTGGTCTCCCCTTCCACTCAATTTTTAATCAAGGGGCGAAAATGAGTGACTAAACAAGAAATAGCGCTGGTATTAGCCAGATACATTACAGATTTAGAACTAGACCTTAAATTAACAGAGGAAGAAAAAGAACTTGCTAACTGTCCATTTGAAGTTCAACTCTACCAAGAAAAATGCAAAGTAGTTCTAGACAAATTGCAACTGTTGTCTGACATACGGCAAGATTTACGAATTCCTGATGTTAAGTTTTGGCGAGCATTAAAAATGATTGAATATGAAAACAAAAAAGGAGTGTCTATGTAATGGCAGTAAAAACGTACGTAAAACCTGAAATCACAAAGAGATATAACGAGTTGCACATGTACAAATACAATCCCGATCACCAAATTCAGTATTATGCAAACAAATTTAAAAACGATCTAGCACCTCTAGTTCAAAATGAAGATCAAAGAGATTATTTTCTAAATAGGTTGATGGAGTTTGAAAAATTTTTAACTCAGCGAATGGAGAAATCACTTACCATGATCAAAACACCAAGTCCCTTGATTACCGGACGGGCAAACTATCCATTTGAAAGAAAGCAAAAGGAATTAACTCGAAAAGACAATTATGATCGAGAAACAACTGAAAAGATGACACGGTTTATTCAAAACACAAAGAAACATCTTGGCTCCTTAGAGAAGCCCGAAGAAAAAGCAGTAAAGGCATATTCTGAATTCAGAAAAGATTGTATAAGAATCCGCCTAATAAAAGAAGGTAAAATGCCTGGATATGATATTACGTTATTCAAAAACAGTCTCGTCACCAAATTAAAAAGACTATTCAAAGAAGGACACAACAAGGAAGAGTTATACAAGATATTTGAAGCAGAAGGCATGACAAAAGTTTTCACAAAACGTCACAGCATCTATAAACTCTTTCAAGCTGAAGAAAAAAAGCCGCACTATCCCACTTTGACTTATGAACAGTGTCGCGTAGTCGCTGATGAAGAAAGCGACAGATTAAAAATTATCTTTCCTGATGATCAACGGCCCGACGATCAATTAAAAGATAAATTAAAGAAAAACACATTTAGATGGTCACCACACTCACAAGCCTGGCAAAGAAAATTAACAATGAATGCATATAGGGCCGCAAAGGCTATATTTGAATAGAAACTCGGTAGAGATTAAAAACACAAGCACAAATCGGACAGGATTCGTCTACCTGTCCCTCTATATAAATTCGGAGGGGAACAATATGGAGTACCTAGTAGTTTGCGAAATTGAAGTAGATGCCAATTCAGAAGAAGAAGCAGCCGAAGAAGCTATCGAAAGCTTTAAATCGTTAATCACGGAAGGTTCATTATACGTTGAAGTGAAAAAATTATAATACTACCGTCATACTTTATTGAACGGTTCAGCAAGGAGTTTTTGCAATGACAAAAAACAAATTATTAAACGCCTTAACACTATTCAAAACTTCCGCACGGGAGATTTCTGATTTATGGGATGAATCTGATGATGTTACGTTTAACAAACTTAATGAGGGTTTTCCATTCGATCAAGATTTTTGTGAAGTAGTTGAAAAAATTGAAAATTGGTTAATTACGCAACAAGAACTGCTCAAATAACAAAAAGAAGTTACCGCGCTACATAGCGCGGTAAGCTCGTTACGCAAGGTCGGAAAACTAAAGTTTTCCTTGATTAAAACGCAGGCATCGAGCCTGCTTGGAGGTTGCTAAAGCAACCTCTAAAAACATTAAAACCTTCTCTGGTGGTTTTGCTGCGCAAACCACCAATCAAAACCTTGTAAGCTTCTTCTTTATATCTTCTCTGCTATAATTACAACAACTTTATATCATGATGACTGCTGATGCTGGAACATCTTCAGTCACCCTTTTAGATCAGTTTTTAAGCTGATCTTTTTAATTACCTGTAGCAATCAAAATAACTTTAAACATACCAAACAATATTGTGGCCGTAAATGAATTTGTAATTAAGACAAGCCTTAACATCCACAGCAGTTCCTCTTTATTCATATTATTTCTCCTTTCTCCCTTACTGATTTTTTCCATTCCGTTTAACCTCCTTCCTTCGATTAGTCTTATTTTTCTTTTACACTTCATAACTTGCATTAAGCTATTATTTTGGGACATTAAATTTCAAACCCCTCTCTTACATGTTCACTAGATAATACTCGCACTTTTTTTATACCGCACATTTAAGGGAAAATTTCTACCCTCATTATTAACTGCGAAGCGATTTTTAAAATGGCACAAATTTATGGTGAAAACCTCTTCTAATTCTAACTGCGTATTATTCTTTCAAAATGGACATCATCAGTTACTATAAGTTGCGTATCTACTTCTAAAAATGGTTAAAAATTTCCCTTGGGTCCCCCTGCGGGTCTGCTCCCGGACTGTAAGCCGGCCAAAAACGCCGGCCAACATTCCGCGGCATCTCGCTTCCCTCTAAAATGCCCGATAACATACATCTGTAAGCTTCCGGATTGCCTGCGGCGGATCCTGAAGCAACAGCTGCATTGTTCCTGGCCATTTCTTCACGAGTGAACGAGGACGGAAGATCAAAAGAAGCAGAAAGGCTCCCGTAAAGCACCGGTCGCATTTCCGCAAAACGTATGCCGGCAGCCGCCGGCATGATTAAACCCTTTTTTTAGACGCCTTTTTTGTTTTTGTCCAGCCAAACGCCCCCACCTTGGCCAGCTAAAGCTGTCCGGGGGCTTTAGCATTTCACATTCAACATCGGCAAGCAACACGCCGGGCACGCCCGCCGCGTTACTATCCGTGTTTCATAAAAGCACACAAGGGCCGCCAATTTTTTTGTAAACGGACAGCTGCCCGCAGCTGTCACAAATAAATTGGTCTTAACGATCCGTAAAGGGATGCAGAACACCCCTTAACGGCTCGTAACCCCTTGTGTGCTTTTTGGCTGTGAATGCAATTCGGCCTCCGCAAAAACAAAAAAGTCTTAAAAAAAGGAGAGTCACATTGTGGGGAAATCAGTTTATGAAATCATCACGGAGAAAATTATTGCACAACTTGAAAAGGGTGTTGTTCCTTGGCATCAGCCCTGGACAAATTCCTGTGCAGCAGTTAACTGGAAAACACAAAAGCCTTATCGGGGTATCAATAACTTTTTAGTCCCTCCTGGGGAATACGCTTCTAAAAAACAAATCTTAGAAGCTGGCGGCCGCATCAAAAAAGAAGAATTTAAAAACTCACATATCATTGTGTTCTGGTTATGGAAAGAGTTTGAAGACGAAGAAACAGAAGAAAAAAAGAAATTTGCAAAGCCTATCTACTACCGCGTATGGGATATCAATAAACAATGTACCGGGCTAAAAAGTAAACGAAAACAAGAAACGTATAATCACGATCCCATTGAAAAAGCTGAAGAAATTATCAATAACTATCCCAATGGTCCAACCTACACCTTTGAACCTGGAGAAGCTGCATACTTTCCAACACTCGATAAAATCAATTGTCCGCCAATACAAGATTTTAAAGTGCCAGAAGAATACTACTCGACTCTTTTCCATGAAATGATACACAGTACAGGCCATAAAAGTCGCCTAGCAAGAACCTTTGGTACATTTGGTGACGAGAAATATTCTAAAGAAGAGCTAGTGGCAGAAATGGGTGCAGCTATGCTGTGCGGCATTGCCGGGATAGAAAACAATACCATTGAGAATAGTGCAAGCTATATCAAATCCTGGCTTTCTGCATTAAAAGACGATAACCGCCTGATATTCCATGCATCTGCACAAGCCCAAAAAGCTGTTGACTATATTTTAGAAAATACAGAAGAAGATCAAATAAGTACGGCAAGTTAAATACAGGTAGGAATCAAAAACACAAGCACAAGGAAAAACTCGCGGGGCTGGTCCCCCCGCATTTACTTATGGACAGCAAAAATCAAAGGAGGAAAAAACATGAAAACATTTCGAAAAGGTGCAAAAGTACAGCTTTTAGTTGATCACGATTCACCATGGGGGCACTTCCCAAAAGGTACAATAGGGAAAGTTATTTGGCATGACAAAGAAGATGAGGAGATGTCACACGTAGCAGTTGATTTTTACTATAAAGATACGGAAGCTCTTTTACGTGAGGATGAAAGTTTATCTTTCTGGGACGTGGAAGATGGTCCAATAGTTCACGAAAAAGACTTAAAACTCGTGAGTTCAAATTAGGCGCAAAATTTGTTGCGGCTAAAATCGCAACCGGCTTTTGCCGGTTACGCAAGGTCGGAAAACTAAAGTTTTCCTTGATTAAAACGCAGGCATCGAGCCTGCTTGGAGGCTGCTAAAGCAGCCTCTTAAACCCAAAAGAAGCAGAAAGGCTCCCAGAAAGCCCCGGTCGCATTTCCGCAAAAAGAATGCCGGCAGCCGCCGGCATGATTAAATCCTTTTTTTAGACGCCTTTTTTGTTTTTGCTCAGCCAAACGCCCCCATACTTGGCCAGCTGAAGCTGTCCGGGGGCTTTAGCATTTCACATTCAACATCGGCAAGCAACACGCCGGGCACGCCCGCCGCGTTACTATCCGTGTTTCATAAAAGCACACAAGGGCCGCCAATTTTTTTGTAAACGGACAGCTGCCCGCAGCTGCCACAAATAAATTGGTCTTAACGATCCGTAAAGGGCTACAGAACACCCCTCAACGGCTCGTAACCCCTTGTGTCCTTTCGACTGTGAATGCTGATTGGCTCCCCAAGCAAAACCAAAAAAGTCTTAAAAAAAGGAGAATGAATCATGAAGAAAGCTATGTCATGGCATTTGGATGTGTCCGATCATCTAACGCCTCACTTGAACCGTACTATCACTCTACCAGAAACGGATTTTATTGCTGAAGATTTAGACTATAATACTATGGCATTCAATAAAACTGACAATCAAATTGTCTTCACAGAATCGGGTACATTTCCGCAGCACAACCTGGTTATTCAATACCTGCCGGCAGGCACATCAGGAATTTTAGCTGTAATTAAAATTACAGCCATATTCCTCTCAGCCAAAAAAACGCTCAAAGGAGAAAGAACATGCTAACTCGAAAGTTAATGCAAGCTTTGGCCGTCCTGGTCATCCTACTTAGTGGATGCCAGGGCGTTAGCAGCAGCCATTCTGGAACAACTGAAAAGACCGTTGATCTATCTGATAAAATTGAGGTAACTGTTAGACGCGTTATAGATGGAGACACATTTATTGCCGATGTTAATGGTACTGAGGAAAGAATCCGTTTAATATTGGTCGATACTCCGGAAACAGTCCATCCAACAAAAGCAGTGCAGCCTTATGGAAAAGAAGCTTCAGCCTTTTCAAAAAAGACGTTAGAGAATCAAAGTGTTTATCTGGAATACGACAAAGAAAAGCGTGATAAATACGATAGACTATTGGCATACGTATTTTTAAAGGACGGGACCTCATTTAACAAAATTCTCTTAGAGAAGGGCTATGCTCGTTTAGCTGTTTTTCCACCAAATATTAAATATGAAGATGAATACAAACAAGCTGAAAAAGAAGCAAAGAAAAAGAAATTGGGATTATGGAATAATAAGAAAGGTGAATAAAACAATGTGTAAAACTATACTTCCTTTAGAAAAAGAACTTCCTATTGAATATCTGTATACAGTGGTTTGTCTTAACGATATTTATGAGCGTTTGTATGGCTTTAAAAAAGGTGTTGTTTACGAGTTTTTTAGAAAAGGGGCAGAATTCCGCAACGCAAAGGTGAATGAATATTATGTAAGAGCGTATGGCACAGATATTTATCAAGAAATTGACTTTAGACTTGTATGTTTTGCCTATACCACAGATAAAGAAGATCCAGAAGATGAACTGGAACTGTATCGTAGATCTTTTTCATTTACCGATAGCAAAAAGGCGCCATCTTACTTTAAAGTTTTGGGACATCCTCGTGATAGTATTGAAATAACTAGATACAAAAAATTTTTAGGATTGCTGAAATACGTTGAATACAACTACTTCAGACCTAGAGTAAAAAAGGAAAGTATAAGTTCTGAAAAATGCTCTCTGTTAAATAGAGAAATCAAGGCTAAAGTGTGGGCCCCTATTGAGTTATTAAAAAAACAGAACAAAGATATAATCTTAGAGTTTTCGGAATCTATTTGTTATGCACTAGCCACCTTAGAAAACTTTTGCAAGATTCCTGATGTTGTGGACTTAAAAGCTGAAATTGATAAAGTAAATGAATTGCTTAAAGGATACTATTCATTTGCTTTATCCGCCAATGAGTCATTTAAAGATAAAAAGACTAAAGAAATGAAAGAATTCCTCGAAAAACATCACTCATTAATGAATTCACTTAATGAGAACATTAAAAATCTAACTGACGGGAGATCAATGAAATGAAAACTTGCCCATACTGCGGTAGCCCCGTAGCAAAAGAAAACGAATCTAACTATTATGAATGTGAATTCTGCATGATCAAGATAAAAGACGCCGAAGAAGATGGCAGCCGCAAAACAGTTCCCTTCCGTGAAACTGCCGATGAAGAGGACCTTTACAAGACTACACCTGAATTAATGACTTTTCACACATATGAGTTGCTTTGCTTGTTAAAGCTTATCAGACAAAAACGCAGCCAAAAGTATAATGAACTTTATAAGAAGGCGGCGACCGGTAACACTGATTCACAGGAATCCAGGAATGATTATCAATTCCTCACAAAGAAAATGAATATCGTTGAAAATCTCTTGCTGCAAAGACTTGGATATATTCCGGATAGTCTATATGATTCTTTTCTTAAAAAGTACCTGGATAAGATTAAGAACGGCAAAAAGACCAATGAAAAAATGAAGATATACTCCAAGTAACATCCTGGTTTACATATCTCACCACGATGTGTATCATTACATATAATCAATCTTTGTGCTTGAGGATTGATTTCTACCGGCCCCGGACATGACCATCCGGGGTTATTTTTGTTAGATGACATTAATACCTCTATTTGATAACATGATAAGTAGCCCAAAGTGCTACCAACACCTTGGACAGTGGAAAACTTAAATTTTTGTAGACTTCCCTTTAGATTTTTCGGCTTGCGGGAGGTCTATTTTTTTAACAAGATCAACCAAAGCGAAAAAAACGCTAGAACAATCAGCCCTTCAACCATTACAATCACCTCCTTATTTGATCGAGCATAAATTCTTACATATTGGAAATAATAATGTCAGGGATTTCCCTGTCAGGGTACTACCAATACCCTGGACAGTGGAAACTTAAATTTTGGTAGACTTCCCTCTAGATTTTTCGGCTTGCGGGAGGTCTATTTTTTTAACAAGATCAACCAAAGCGAAAAAAACGCTAGAACAATCAGCCCTTCAACCATTACAATCACCTCCTTTCAAATTTCCGTAGTAACCAACATTATCCCCACTTTTTTTTGTTACAATTCCGATGATGCTTTTTAATGAAATCCTAACAAACTGACGTTCCGCCTATGCTTTTACTTGATGTCTCTTCATTATTTTTATCAGTTTGATGTTATAACAAAACATCAATTCTTGTTTTAAATGTCTTAAAGAAACAAAATATATTTAGTAACTAAAAGGGGAGAGTGACTATTGGTCACTCCCCCCTAATTTGGGCTTGTTCCTTATCATATAATTAGCCTCAGATACTGCCAAAGTATATAGGAACCATTTATTTTGCTTTAATGTTTAACTTTAGAGCAACTATAGCATATGTAAAAAATTCTGAAAAGAAAAATTGTCTGTTTCCAATTTTCTTCGAGCTTCCGGTGATTCTTGTTTCAAACAGTTTGCATTATATACCAGGTTCAAATGACTTTATAGGCCATCGTCCTTCCTTTATTATTTCATAAGGGAGGTGATTTTTTGTTTATATCCCCTATGCTGCTTGAATCCACAAAAGAACCATTCGATGATGATTCTTATATCAGTGAGCTTAAATTTGATGGTATACGGATTGTACTATCAAAATTCAATAATCATATAAAGCTTTATACACGTCACAACAATGAAGTTAGCAGCAAGTTTCCTGAGTTATTGAATTTAGATGTTCCTGACGGTACGGTGTTAGATGGCGAAATAATCGTAACCGGTGCCGATGGATCTCCTGACTTTGAGGCTGTTATGGAACGGTTTATGTCCAATAAGTCCCCACATAAGATCGTATATTGCATTTTCGATGTCATTTATTCAAACGGCCAATCCATCGCATCAAACCCACTAACGCAACGTAAAGAAGTGCTTAAAGGTCTTGAAATAAACCATCCGAATGCTTTTGTACTTGAAGGGATAAAAGGAAATGGTGTCTCCTATTTCAATATGGTTAAAGAAAAAGGATTAGAGGGCATCGTCCTAAAAAAAGCAAACTCAGTATATGAAATCGGAAAACGGTCTAAGAACTGGATTAAAGTCATTAATTATGACTTTACTGAAGTGCTGATAATCGGCTACACACGTAAAGATATAAAATTTCTGCTGTCTTACCAAGATGGCACGCCCGCTGGCATGATGGAATTTATGCCAAAGTCAGAGCGACATAAGTTTCATTCAATGAAAAAATTAAAGTCTGAAACTGAAGATTTTGTTTTTGTTGAACCTGTCTCGTGCAAAGTTAAACATCGTTTTATGACCAAACACGGGAAACTTCGTTTACCTTCATTCGTTTCTTGGAGAGAGTAACCTCTCCATTACATAACTACTCCCCCACTCTTTTTTTAAAAAATCCACAGCAAAAAAAATAAAATAGCCCACTAACACTGTTACACAGTAAATTTGTTAACGAGTAAACCTGTTACACTGTTACAATCACGAAAACCTTTCTTTATCAACGTTTCAACCTCCCTCTTCGGAAATTTTCAATGTCGCTAACGTATAAGATTGGGGATGTCGCGGGCCTCACCGTATTTCCAGGTGCTCCGATACCTGGCATCGACCTCTTTCTTCAGCTGCCACAGCACCGGCGCAGCGCGCCTGCTTTCCTGGATTCCGGATGCGGCCGGATCTTACCTTCAGCTGTATAGAGGATACTGACGCACGGTCTTTTCCTGCCTATAAACAAAAAATCGTCCTTTAATAAAAAGGACGATTACTATTTTAACGATTTTCCTGATCTGATTTAATTTGATTTGACTTATTCAATAAATCATTTAAAGACCGAACATTCGAATTCATTTTAGAAATTGTTCTTCTTAGATTTTGAGAAGGAATATACTTACCATCGGCTGTAATTTTTCTAGCCCTAGTTCCGGCAGAACCTTTAACTTTTCTTGCCCTTACAGCTGGGGAACGTTTAACAACAACCGAGCCAGAGCTACTGTAATTCGCAAGTTCTCTACTCATTAGTGCTCCCTCCTATCAGCAAGTTCAAAAATTCAAAATAGAGTTGGTGTTTATCCATTATAGCACATTCAACCTCTTGTGCGTATGCTTCAGCACGCTTTACATTCCAATCCTCTTCAAGTGAAAAATGAAGGCATAGAACAAAGTTATCAATGGCCTCAGTGATGTAGAATGTCTTTTTATCTTCCCTGTAAGTAATTAATCGTTCACCTTGATTGAAGGCATCAACAACATGAATTCCCTCTTCGTATAATGCAAATACTTCCGGAGCTGTTATATCTCCTGCTTTTCCGACCAATCTTAATGTTTCTCCATCCTGAGAATATAACGAAGCAGCATAACATGAATTGATATGATTAACGACTACTGGGTTTGTATCTTTAGCCTGTATGATTTCGTAACTGTGGTTAAGAAATTCAATCCCTTGTTTTAAAAAGTTTGACCAATCTTGTTGCTCTTTATTCAATATTAAATTTCTTTGATGGAGCATAGTAAGGGTGTGTTCGGCGTATTCTACTAAATATGACTGCTGCTCTTCAATCTCAGTTAACTCGTCTAACCTAGGGATAAAGTCAACAACCGTCTTTAAAGAATTGCTGATCATTTGAGCAATTTGTTTAGCCTCTTTTTCCGATTGTGCATAATCAAATTCATACAACCAATACCTTTTTATATATATGTCATATAAAAATGCCCAAACAAAAGGATCAGCAGCTTCTAAATGTCTTTTAACCATTCCATCCTGACTGGCGATCCAGTTTTCGAAAGGATCAAAGGGTGAATCAGGCGGCCTATGGTTCTCTTCAATATATTGGTTATATAGTGAGTCAAAATCCTTTTTTAATTCAAAGAACCTCTTTTTGATATCCGGATTTACGAAAACCAAAATGTGCTTCTTCTTTTTCCAAGCTTCTTGGAATTCCAAGTATGTAGGTGTTACATTCCCCCATCTTAATTCCGGTTCTTCACCTGATTTAGTGTTTATCAGTAATATGACAATGTCGCTTTTCTCAACTACTTCGATGCAATGCTTCATTGTATCCGGCTTCCATGTTCCAAAATCTTCTTCTTCAAAGATGGGTACCTCATGGCCACATTCTTCTAAGTGTTTTTTGATGATTTTTCTCGGTGTCTTTAAGGACTCTTCGTATGCTGAACTGATAAATATTCTCGTCTTATCAATAACCAGCGTGCTCTCCCCCTCTCACTTCCATATTGAAAATTATACCTCTTGATTGCTCTATAGGAAATTAATCAACAAAAAAAGTCATCAGGATTACCCCGATAACTTTTTTTAAATTCAATTTCAAATTCACTCCTCTTCACTTACACTAGAATTATTCCTTTTATGCCGAACAAATAGACTGATAATGACTCCCAAGATTCCAAAAAACAATATTATATAAAAATGAATACGGAATGTTTTTATAACCGAGAGTGTTTGATTTTGTACATCTTGATCAACTGGTAACCATGAACGAAGTGCTTCGCCAAACCCTCCGGTACTAAATGCCATTATTAGAAATATTGCTCCTATAGAGATAAACACACGTTCAAATTTTTTAAATAGGCTTAACAACAAGAAAATAAAAGACAATCCTGCAAATATATTAAACAATGTCTCATTCATATTATCTTAAACCCCTTCATTAGATTGACTATCCACTGCAATACGCGTCATTAAGAACGATCTTATATTTTATTCAACTCAATTGAGCCGGCATTATTTAACGCGCGTTGCTCTTTTATGAACTGTTTTTCAAATTCAATTCTTTCTTTAGCATGTTTAACATTGACTTTAAATAATTCGTTTTTCTCTCTACGATAAGGTTTAATTGTGTTTTCGGCTTCTCTTCTAATTGACACGATAATATCCGTCACTTCATCTCTAAGAGCTTTAATCTCCTTTATATGGGGGTCATCATAATCACCATAGATTAGAGATATCAATTGATCAAATATTATTTTCAAAGAGTCATCATAGCGTATAAGCTGAATGTATACTTTATAATAAGCTTGAGGAAAATTCCTTACCAATAAATCATTCTTATTAGAATGATCAAAGCGTGGAGCCTCTAATCTAAGAACATCCAACAGATCTTTAAGATTATCCACCAGTGTCGTAAAACTTACATCCTTGTTTGGGCGATATACGATAGCATCCATTTTAAGACTTAAATTTTTTTGTATCTTCAAATAATCTCTAATTAACTTTTTACTCGTATTGTACTTCTTAGGAAGCTCTCTCATATCAGAAATTTTATTGGAGATATTCATTAAACCATCAAAAATTTCTGGACCCCATGCAGCTAAAGGCAAAAGTAACAATGATGTTAGTAATAATAAATATTCCATGCTATCTCCTTTCTATGCACAAGCCAATTGAACGATCTTAAAAATAAGAAACATTCCTGCGACCACAAGTGCCACACTTATTAATCCCGCAAATAATCTAAATAGAGCATACACACCAACAATACCAACGAAAATCAGTAAAGCGCCGAAGACCATTTTCACCAACAGAAGGAATAAAATATGCCTGAATAAAACCATTAGCGTAATCACCAGCGCAATGGCGAACATGTATTTTATTTTTTTTGACATCATGAATTCCCCCTGTTAGTTAGTAGTCAAATCATAAGTCTAATGACTTCACAGCCTGATCCTTTTGGTCCTGTGTAATTCCGATATATCTTAATGTAATGCCCGCGCTACTATGATTAAACATATCCATCAGCAGCGTAATATCAGTTCCATTCTTGTATTGATGATAACCAAAGGTTTTCCGCAATGAATGCGTCCCAATGTTTTTTAAGCCTATTGTGTCAGCTGCAGCCTTAATATTCCGCCAGGCAGTCACCCTGGTAATCGGCTTATCTTTAGATTTCTGGCCGGTGAAAAGGTAATGGTCAAGGTTCCCTTCATACCGGTGCTGAACATATTGAACGATTGCTTTTCGAACACCTTTAGTCATGGCAATTTTGTTGTGTTTCCCTGTTTTGGTTTCTCTCAATTCAAAGTAATCTAGGGGCTTCATTTTTTCGTCAATAACATCTTTGAATTTCAAATGAATTAAGTCACTAATCCGAAAAGCAGTGTTTATCCCGATAATGAAATATACGGCGTCACGTTCATTCATCGAATAAAGTAGCTTTTTCATGTTGTCTATATCTTTTCTGTTTCGGATCGGTTCAACTAAATTCATACAAATTACCTCTTCGTTTTAAATTAAGTCATGTGAAATCTAAATTCACAGTCCTTTTTGCATTACTTCTATTGTAATAGTGCTGCTGTTAGTTGAACAGTTTTTTCAATATCCCCGCCTGTTAGTATCTTCCGTTTATAAAGGTTACAAACCCTAGTATCACGGCAACAATAAATACAAGGAATCCACCCATAATATTAAAGAAAATAGAATGTTGAATGAAGAATGCCTTAAATTCATTTGGGAAAATCGCTTGAATTATGCATAAAGAGGCCACAATAGCACCAACAACAATACTTACGGTAAATCCTAAAAAATTTTTCTCTTTTCTTTCCATAACAGCGCCTCCTATTTTCAACGATTGCTTAATAATTTATACTTAATTAAGGGCTGAAGCAGCCCCATTTCCTTAACTCTTCGGGATTCCTGTTTGGCGACTGATCCCGGAGGGTTATAGTAGTTCGATTTTATCCTTATAAAGTTTAATCGGTATTCTTAGCCCAACTTGTTTTTGATCGTAAACTTCTTTAGGAACAGTTATGTCATAATTTTTTTCGTCTGCATAAATTTTAATGTAATAATTCTCAGTTGTTACTCCTGGTGTAGCTCCAGACATCATATAAATTCCACCACCTATAACAACCGGTGTTACGGTAAAATCCATACTCGAATCTGTAGTAGAATATTTGTCAATCACTAAAGCATCCAGCTTCTTCCCCTTCTTTAACACTTTTTCTTTCTCAATTCTTGCTTCTTCAGCTGCCTTTTCTATAAGACTATTGATATCTTTATCCATCTTTGTAAGGGTCTCGTCAGTCTCATGTACCATCCAATAGAAACCCACATACAAAAACATTAGAAAAGCAATGCAAATACCGGTAAACGATAAATATTCTCTCATGGTCTAAATTCTCCTTTCGTGTCATTAAAAAGGAAGGTCATCATCACTAACATCAATAGGCTTTCCACCTGTGAATGGATCTCTCCCCACACCAACATCAGCAAAACCTTCCCGGCTGTTACTTTGACCTTTAAATCCTTGATCGTATCCAGGGTTGGTCTCATTCTGATTCTTGTTCTTGGATTCTAAAAACTGAACGGAATCAGCTAACACCTCAGTTACCCAAACACGTTGCCCCTGGTTATTATCATAAGTGCGAGTCTGAAGACGGCCATCAACTCCTGCCATACTGCCTTTCTTTAAAAAATTAGCAACATTCTCAGCTGTCCTTCTCCATGCCACACAATTTATAAAATCTGCATCACGTTGACCGGATTGGTTTGTAAATGTACGATTCACAGCCAAAGTAAAAGTGACGACCGGTGTTCCATGTGGGGTATACCGAAGATCAGGGTCCTTTGTTAATCTTCCTACTAGAACTACTCTATTCAACATTTAATCTTCCCCTCCAAATCTATAATGTTCAGATCATTTATAAACCCAGCAACCAATGATTTATCTCTTATCATGCTATTTAACTGATTGAGAAAAAGCATCATTCCATTTCTTGTTTTTTCGGTATATTCCAGGTGCCAATCATCAAATTTTATGTAGAGACACTTTCCTCTTGGAGTATCAGAAATCCCAGCGTCAAACAAAAACTTAACCTTGTTAAGTTTCTCCGCAATCCTGGTAGCAGCTTCTTTACGACTAACATTCACTTCCCAATACTGAACATCCATTTTTTCACCCCTTTTCCTCTTTTTGAAAATGTAACACAATATCATTATAACATATGTTGTGTTACATTTTTATACTTTATTTTAACTTTTTCAAAAAAAAAAGAGTGCTAACCCCTTGGTACATAAGGGATTAGCACTCTTTTGAAAATGTAACACAATAACATTGTGTTACATTTCTTCGAATCTATAATAACCTCTTCGTGGTTTTTTTACTGAAGGATTTTTCTCCATAATTGATCTCATAAAATTTGTCATGTTAAGTATTTGCATATTTGTCTCTTTCTCAATCTTACTCCTAAGTTCATCAGCAGACAAACCGTCTGGATTGACTTTCAAAATATTAACGGCAACATGTTTTCTTATGTCTCTTTCAGGTTTTGACTTTTGATGAATTTCTAGCGAGGCTAATTGTTTAAGATCAGGAAGGTTTTTATATTCTTCTCTATCGATTTCTCTAAGACGCTCAAAAATCTGATTTCGTTGTTTCTGATACTCCTTGATCAAAGTGATTTCATCTTTGTCTATTTTTTCCAGACGATCTTGCAACGCTTGTCTTTCTGTAAGCATTTATATCTCTCCTTTATCTAAAGATATCGGCAGTCTTGAAAGAAGATCAAATTATAAAGAACTTTATACGGTGGGACAATGACCATGCTAAAATAAATAGATGAGAAGCTCTTATTGTCTTTATATGAAAGTGAGAAATGCTTCTTTAATTTGTGAAAACACTAATCTATATATTGTGTTTTTGCCATAGCTTGCTATACTTAAGATACAAAAAAAGACAACCACAATATGGTTGTCTAGTGTATATTATTCCTGTACATTTGCCGTGTATCTCAATAGCGATCTGCTGGCCCCTGAAAGGGGGTGATAAAATGTCAACTGAAGCTTATCAAGCTCTAATGGTATTTATTAGCTTCCAATCATCATTAATTGGTTTGGGCTCTTTAATTGTTGCCGTGTTGACTTTAAAAAACAAAAAATAGACCTCCCTTGAGCTCTGGAAAAGTTAAAGGGATAAGTCTATTAGGAAAAATACTCGAGCCAGCCCCTTAAGGACAGCTTGTGTACAGACCGGAGTGTTGGCGCACTCCGGTATTTTTTTATGCAAAAACATCTGTTTTTTTTACATTGGTCATCATATAGATGACTAACGTATAAATTATATAACCAGTATATACTCAGTATATTCAGTTTGCAATGCAAACAACAAAATGATAAAAAAAGTAACAAAATAAGGGCACTTGTTATTGAGTGTTGCAACAAGAATCTCCAGACAACAGCTTTATTTTTTCAACTATTAACTGTAGAGTCGGATTTTGAACTATATTTGTTTTAGGAATACGAGAAACGGTTAGTGCCAGTTTCTCTAATTCGTCAAGTATTAACAAGCGATTAAAATAAATTAAGTGCTCAGGGAGATTATGCAAAGCATCCGACATCCTATAACACACATCATTTACTATTGCTTGTTCCCTTTTAGGAAAATGTCCAGCACCTGATATTGAACGGATATATACGAGACCAAAATTTAATAAGTCTAGCCCTATACGCTTTAATTGTTCATCACTTATACTTACTTCTTTATTTACCAACTTTTTATCTCCCTTCTTTAGCTGAAAGAATGTGTCCGAGAATATTCAGCTCTATAAGTTATTTATCCTCTCGCTCCTGGATCACTGGCACTTCTTCAGCTTCCGCATCATCGGCGCAACGCACCTGGCTTCCTGGGTTTCCGCAACCGGCAGCATTTAATACAATAAGAAAAATAAAAAAGCTCCCTGAAGTGAGGGAGCTTGTCTTCAAAAAAAATTACCGTTCTCTGCTGTTTCTTCGTTGTGCGCTTGGACTACTGCGCTTCAATGTAGGATTCTCTTGAATAGTCACTTGCATCTTACCCTTTCGAGGTTGCGGCTTAGATTTTTCAGCCTCTTGCTTTAATGACTGTTCTAATTCTCGGACTTCCATAAATTTATTCAGGACGCCTATTGTATCACGTTCCGTCAGCAATCCGATGTGTTTAAGAAAATCCTTCTCGTGATTCATCCATTTGAGTTCCCGTTCCTGCAAAACAACCCATGATTCCTTATCCAAACCAGCTGCTTTCCAGTCAGCAATCGGATACTTAAACTTGGAGAAATTCTTATTGTTATTATTAGATGTGATGTACCCGATCAGGACTTCAGGCTCGAAAGCACCTTCAATGGATTTCTTTGAACCTAAAACAAGGACAGGCCGCGCTTTACGACCTGTCCCATCTCTAAATTCAGTTATCGCTAAATGTATATTGCCTAGCTCTAATTTTTTTGGATCTGTTTCAGCCAATTATCTTAATTCCTGGTGAAGTTCATTATTTTCATCTAACAGGATAGTCCCGTCAGCGTTTCGTTCCGGGTAGTTCTCCGGACGATTATATTGGGGGTCAGCCAGCAGTTCTTTCATTTTCTCACGAGCTTGCTCAATTGTTTTTATTTTTTCCATACAATTGACCTCCCTTTCTCTATAATATATTATACCATTTTAGCGATACTGAAGATACCTTTTAGCCTTTTTTTCCCTTGATTAATTCAGGTAAATCGGTGTTTTATCACCCCCTAACAAGCATATTTTTTTTGCTCCTATGTTGCTTTTGAGAATGTGTTTTTTCGCGATGTTTTGAAGCAGCTCTACGGACCTTCAGCACATCATTCCAATCCTTAGAAACCTCTTCCACCGGCAGATATCCTAGATCATTATAGTTGTCGTAATAAAGTTGTACTTTCTGTTGCATTTTCACCTGATTAGTCAGATCAACCTCTTTTACATCCTGTTTTAAAACTGATCCTATATCAGTTTTTCCATCTATAGTGTTAGCTTTTAACGCCCTGGCAGCTTCTTCTATTGCTATTGGCACCTGGATCTCATAAGGTTTTTCACTAGGCAGCTGTTTAGCACCAAAATACTTGCCAAAACCATAACCGTTCGTAATCTCATTTGTATTTCCAAGGTTCGTTTCAGCTTTATGAATAGCAGCTAGGTACTTCCAATCGACCCCATATTGGCTGCCGTATGTTTGATACAGTTCTAAATATTCTTTGGGAATATGATTGTCTGCCGGGATTAAGTTATGAAATTTGACTTCCTCCCCTTTAACAGAAAACTCATATTGTCGTATTTCATCCATAAATTTGTGGCCAGCATGGTCATTATCAACTCCGAAGTATACTCCTTCTGTCGGAGCCACACCACGGGATTTCATTGTATGCTTTATCAGGTTGAAAACCGTGTTTTTCTTCACTCCATTCATTGAAATGAGACGGCAATTAGATAATTGGTCTTTATACATTGTCCAATAACTTAACAGATCAATAGGTGCCTCAAAAAAATAAAGTTTTTTAGGGACGCCTAATGAGACATTAAAGCCATAATTCCGCTGAGAATTGGGTTTAATTTGTTTAAATGTCGTTCTCTTTCCGTCTTTATTCATTGTAATGGTACCCTGAAGATCGGCACCTACACGCTTGCCTGTATTCCCCCAAACAAACACACAGTTTTTTCTTTTATCCTGTCTCAGTAATCCTTTCGCTATTAGTGCATTTACTATTCCTTTATCGATGCCTCTTTCTTCAGTCAAGTAACGTTCGACTTGTTCTGTGGAGTTATCATGAACGATGTCATAAACGAATTCTTTTTGCGGCTGCTCTTTAACTTCTTTTGTATGCTTATAGTCTTTTTCAGTGAGCATTGATACAGCATCACGGAAGCTTTTTCCGTAAAATGTGCGAACAAAATCAATTGAATTGCCGTTCTTCCCCTGGGAAAACCACTGAAAGCTGTTTTTCTCTTTATCAATCATTAAGCTATCGTGTTCAGCGCCCTGATACCATCTATCGCTCAATTTAACAAGCTCATAACCATTGGCCTCACAGAAGCCTACAATATCAACTGCAGCTGCTTGTTTTATGACATCTTCACTTACTCTAGGCATTTAAACTCCCCCTTTTATAGTCATAAAAAAAAGACCAGGATTTATCCTGATCTCACATGTGTTTTCTTTAATTTTTAATGCTGTTCACCAACATAAAAAGCTCCTAGCTTTTCAATATCATTATCGAATTCCTTATCAAGTGGCAGCCTGTTTATCATGAGATTTCTGTATTCCGGTCCGCAGCATGCTTCCCGCGCTTTATATACATCTATTTGAAACACGGGCACTTGGTTAGTGCCAACTCTGAATTCATTAAAAACATACCATTCCTCACGCGGCAGCCTTGTTTCTTTTTCTAACAACATGTATTCGGACGTTACGTTTTTGAAACCATAATACTTCTCAAGAAGGAACACTATATCTTTTCCTGCCACACAAATATCATCCCTAACAAGCTGCTCAAATCTAAAATGAATACACCCAATTATCTCTATAAGCTTTAAAAGCTCTTCCTCAAATCGGGAAGGTTCAATGTCCTTTTCGATAAAAAGCAAATAATCTGGATCTCTCTCTTCATTGATATAGTGATCTAGTTTAAAAATCATTGGCTTCCTCTCCTTTAATTTCAGAATTGCCTACCGGCTCTGTTCCATTTCATACTGCATTTGTTGGTACTTACGCATGTTTTTCATGCTCTGATAATCTTTATCTAAAGCGTGCTTGATTTTATTGATATCTGATCTTTTTATGCGCCTACCCTTTGTATCCCATTGTCTATTTGATACTGAACTAGGAGCATAGGTACCTGAGCGATTCATTTGTTTTGATTGCGACTCACGCCTACGTATTTCGGCCATTTCCTTCAGCATGGAGTTCCCTAATTTAGTGTAGAGTTCTTTATGTTTATTTTTCCTATACTCTTTATATCTCTCTACCTGTTTTGGTCCATCTCCGTATACTGATTTTCTGAATTCCATTTCTTCTTTTAACGACTGATCCAGCTCTTTATAGTCTTCAGGATGATACTTTTGAATGTACATCGTAATCACACTGTCTATCTCCGGCCGAATATTATTCAAAGCATTGTTATTATATTTCCACAGCCTCATGTCTTCCGGCAGATTTTCGTAGATATGGTTATACATCTTAGTCATGTATGTATCCAATCTAGGCTGAAATTTAAGTCCTTTAGGAGCAATACGATCATGGATCAGCTGTGATATTTTGCTAAGTTCTTTGTCCCGATCCATGAGGGTGTTTGCAACCTTACTTTTCATTTTATCCAGGGTTTTTAATTTCCGATTCCCACGCCGAGCCTGGTAAACCTCACCTGTTTTTTTGTTCGTAAAGACGCCGTACTCTTTTGTCGGATTGGGTTCAACTAGCGCAATGTGGACATGGATATTATCAGTGTTGTAATGTATGGCTGCGGACCAAACGCCACTTTGTTCAAGCTGCTCTTCTCTTAATAAAACTTCCATTCCTTTTCGAATAGAGTTTTGAATTGCCCCTTCATTGACCCAGCCAGTTTGCGAGTTATAAATCCCGCGTTCTTCTAACCACTTGTTATCGAAACTTATGACATCTTGCCACATGACTGAATCATTTTTTTGTGCTTGTCTGAAAATCTCCTTCAGCTGATTTTTTTCTACTGGTGATAAGCTATCTTTGTGCTGGGTAAAGATCCCGCTGCTCTTTTCCGGGTTCCCCATATATTGATTGTATCCGTCTAATTTATTTACATTGTAAGTCTGAAATTTCTCCGTTCGGACGGCTTCATCACGATTGATATAATTGACATACTTCGAAAATTTTGTTGATTTGCCCGACACATATTTAGAGACTAATACAACGCCAGGAGAATCCATTATTTTTCACCTTTCTGCATTTCCTGCTTAGCCTTCTGTTCATCTTTCCTTTGCTTAAATGTAGCAATGTCATTACTAACTTTTTCTTTTGCCATCGATACTGACTCAGAGGTATGCTGGTCCGTTAAAACTGTCACAGGTAACGGGTTGGCCATGAGAAATGCATTCCAAAGCTCTAAGTTAATTTGAGCATTTTTATCGGTGTGTCCGGCGCGCACACGGATAACGTCAAGCGTCTTCTTAAAACGCTGAAATATTTTCTCGACAAGTGCATCTTGTTCTGATAATCTCGCTTTCATTTCATCGTGTTCAGCAAAGATCAGTTCAATTGTTTCATTCATTTTTGAGCAATTCTTCGCTTTCATTTCTTTTTCAATATAAGCAATACCATACGGTGATTCTGTCGGACCACTAAAGGTAAGATGCTTCTTTACTTTTGCCATATATCTAACCCTCACTTTCTAATATCTTTTTTACACATGACAGCACAAAATGATCTTTGCAGCTCATTTTTCCTTCTTTTTAAAGACGGTCTTTAATAAAGAAAAGACTTTGCGCTTTAAACACTGCGGCCAGCTTATTTGCTGCTTTAAAAAGAAATAAGGACAGCGTCCTCAATCGGTCGCTATCCTTCATTTACTCTGATGAATTCGTTAAGTACTTTGGTGTTTTGTTCGAGGGCGAATGCTACAGATTTAATGACTTCTCCTAATTCGCTTCGCACGCCCTCAACTTCATCCGCAACAACATGTTTATCAAGCAATTGGCGGAGGTATTCTTGCTGAGAAAGTCCTGCCTTCCTCGCTTTATCCGCAAGCCTATTCATTGTATCTTTTGAAAGACCTTTGATGTTGAGATCCGGCATTTGTTAACGCTCCTTTTCATCGATTTCTGCACATTACTTTGCAACGATCTGTTCAAATAAGTGTTTCTTTTTCCAAGGCTTTTTGCGGCAGCAAAAAGCCGGCCCCCGATTCCGAAGGAAGGAGGGGGTGGAAAAGGAAAGAGCATAAGGGGAAACTGGCACCATTTGCATGGTGAAACCGCAGTGCGGTTTGTTTTTTCGTGGTACCAGATTTATTGCTGAATGCACATAAAAAAAACATTTATGTTCAACCATTATTTAGGTGATTTAGAACTAAATGCACATAAATCTTTATTTTATGCACACGAAAAATAACTGTTTTCCATACAGAAATTTAGTCTTCGATGACGAGATTGCTCTTTCTTTTCTTCAATAATTCATTCCGTTTTTCAAGTTCACCTAGCATTTCTTTGCTCGTTTTTATTGCCTCTTCTTTTGAAGAAATTTTGCTTTCATTGGATGAAATTTGTGATTCTGTTTCCTCTTTTTCTTTACCGATCTGGTATTCCTTATCTTCTTTTAAAGACGAGATTCGAGAGTTTATTTGAGTAATTTCAACCGCATATTCTTTCTGTTTTTTCTCTTCTTCTTGAATCAATTTTTTATTATTTTTGATCTTTAAATCGATATATTTTGCTTCATAATAATCCTGATTTCTTTTCACAAAAACATCCTTTGTTTTCGTATCTGCAGATGAGGAATATATCTTTTTGCTCGACCCGATTGAGCTTGAATCTTCATCATTTTCATCAGTCAGCTGAACCGAAACTGCTGTCCAATCTTCCGGAATATCTCTTACAAACAACACATAAAAATCATCACGAATCTTGATGATTTCGGGATGATATTTCTTTCTCTTATTTGATTTTTCCTTAACAATTGCATCTAATTTTGGAGGAATATCTTGTAGAGAATCTGTGATCATCAAATCAATTTCAAGCATGTGATTGTCTGAAAAATAAGTTCGATCCGTCATTTCCACAGTCATGTTATTTATACTAACGGGGGTGTTTAGTTTTGTATTTTCTTCTTCAAACGGCGAATCAAAAATGACCCTGCTGGACAAGAAAAACAGCAGGATCATGGCAATAACACCTGTAGAAACTTTATATTTTGCACCGACAGTTTTAAATTTTATTTTCACTTTTTCGGTTCCCCTCCTTTACTCTGTAATACGTACGACGACCCCATTAAAATGACTTTTCCAATAGCTATTACTCATCTTTGCCACGCTAACACCATAACTATTTTGGCAATTTAAAAACTCTCCATTCCCGAGATAAATTCCAACATGACCGTTTACTTTGTAAGTATCAAAGAATACTAAATCGCCTCTTTTAATATTTGAATATTTGACTTTTTTTCCGCGTACAACAAGCGTATCTGTTGTTGTAGAGGCTAAGTTTCCAAGGGATAAACCTGCCTTGTTAAACGCATAATGTACAAAGCTGCTACAGTCGAAGATCCCCTTTAAAATGTCACTTTGATTTCTCCCCCCACCCATTACATAAGTGGACCTTCCTATATAAGCCGAGCCTTCTTTTATTGCTTTCTCAATAACTTTGTTTCCACCCTTTATTACCTCAACTTCTCCACCATTTTCACCGTTATTCGGCTTTAGGTACCTCATAACGTGCTCTACATACAGCTGATCACCATACATCCAAGTTCCGTTTGGGCGCTGCTGTCCGTTACTGTGAATTCGAGCAAAATCAGCAGCGTTTTCTTTTGTCCAACCTCCACTTTTCTTTATCGCCCAATTGATATATCCACTTCCAAAGTTATAGCCTTGCAGCGCCGTTTCTTTGACATTTTTTTTAGCTGCTTTGGCTGCTTTATATACTGAAGCAAAGTTTGCAACACCTACTTTGATTGATTCATGAGGATCGGTAATTGAGTTGGGAGGCAGCCCTTTTGATTCACTTGCTTGCATTACATCTAATGACTTCCCACCAGACTCTTGCATGATCAGTGCTAGTATTAAATCAACTAAATCTGGTATGTCATTCGCTTTACATTCTTTTTCTACAACTGCCCTATACTGTTCAACTTCTGGCGCAATGTTTATCGCAGATTCTCCGCCGCCTCCGCCCGAATCTGAACCTGATAGGCCAGAAATTATCCCTATCGCACAGACAATAACTACACATACTACAATCGTAATTAAACCGGCCCAAGAGCATAAAAAAAACAGAAGCGCGCGCTTCTGTAATTGTTTCTTAATTAAGTATTTCACTGCTTCTTTGGCGGCAGATGCCCCGTTATTCATTCTCTTTCAACCCTTTACCTGTTACAGCAAAATATGTTACGGTCCAATTATCTTCTCTTTTGTTTAAATCCAATTCAAATTCAACTTCAATAGTGCCAGTGACCTTCCTCTTATCATCCAATAATTCAGCATTAACACTGGCAATCCAATGAGGCTTTCCGTTTACTAAAGAGAAGCCTGAATAAGAAATGTCCTGTACTTTTCGATAAGCGAAAGGCTGCACTTTTGTATTGTTTTCTTCAGCAAGACTTAATTCCTTATAAAACTCCGGAGTCAAATATTTTTTTGACTCCTTTAAATGTTTGTCTTTATTTTTATAATCGTACGAGTAATATGATTCTATAAAGGATTTCAGTGTTTGTTGCATTTCTTGTTTATCTTTATCCTCTGCTTTTTCTTCCTTCACGACAGAACTTTTGTAGGTTGATTGCTCTGAACTATTCCCTTCAATTAAGCTTTCTTTTTGTTCATTCTTTGTTACCTTTTCTTTATTACTTCCGCCCATAAAATAAAGCAGCATAGCCCCAATAAAAACAATACATATGACTATAAACAGCTTCTTTTGCCTAACAATCTTTTTTTCTGCATTTTCTTCATTTGCCGGAATCTTTTTCAACATTAAGCCCCACCTTCAAACAGTTCAAGTTCCTCTTGGGTAGCCTCTACATGCATAACTAAATTACGATCCCCAGCTATCGAAAGAATACAATCACCAGTTTCAAATTTAGGCAGCAGAGCATACTCATTGTCTGTCATTTGGTCTTCAAATAAATTCTTAATTAATTTCATTGAAGTCTGATCTTGTTTGAACAGAGCTTTATACTGAGTTAACCCAAATATTTCACGAAGTTTATTTGCTGCTATAGCCATATCTGGATCAGAAGTATTGGTATTCGGAAACATCCGTTCAATACGCTGTGTAGCCAATACCAGACCACCAAAGAACTTACGTGCTTCAGACATAAGAGTAACAAAAAAGTTCGCGGTGTGAGCTTTTTTCAATTCCAACAAATTGTGACACTCATCAAGTATAATAAGGAATCTCGTAATATCGAACCAATGTATTTTACCTTTATCATAAGCTTCTTTTTCTTTTCTTCCAATATTCATCATCGTACCCCAAATTTGACTGAGCGCATTAAATATTTGGATATCCTTTACTTGATCGCTCAGCTGTGACAGGTTTCCGATGTCGTAAAATACGATCTGTTCATTCACCATATCCGGAATAGTAGTAATACCATCAAATATCTCTCCAAATTGAGTAACAAGGTTCTTTATTGACATAGCTATGTCGCCAATTCTGGACTTGAAATTTGGATCTTTTTCTGCATGATATCTTTCTTCACAATATGCTTGAAAATCAGATAATAATGGATATTCTTCAGGAGGTAATTGAGTGATATTGGAGCGTGCATCTTCTCCCCAAAAGTTATGCTTCTCGTAAAATCCATATACTAATTCATCAAATTGAACTAAAACATTATCATCGGATTTAGGGTTTTTAATTCGGTAACACGAATTTAATTTTGAAACATGCTGCCTAAAAGAAGCACTTTCGTCTATTACGACTTTGTCCCCTATTTTCTTTGTCACAGACGGGAATATCTGCATTAAATTTATACGGCCGTTGCTCCCATCCAAATCAATAGTAATTCCGCCCATATCAGCCGTAACGGATTGAAATTCACCTGATTTATCAAAGCCCCGAATAAAGTTACCTTTTGAAGCATTATCTCTTAGGATCTTTTTTAGAAGTGTTGACTTACCTGATCCCATATCCCCTGCCACAAACATGTTATAATATAGCCTTTTAGTTGTCTTATGGAACAAATCCCAATAAACTGTTCCTCTCGTTGATGTATAACCATAATAAACACCTGTTGGATCACTTAGACTGGTTTGATCATAAGCAAAACCTAAACCAATGGCCTCAGCAGGCATATCATTTCCTATTCTTTTGTTTGGCATGGTTAATTGAGTTTCATAATCAAGAAATAAGGATTGCCATTCTTCTTTATTTTCATCAAGAAACACTTTACTTTTAAAACCATCACTGTCAATACTCTTTTGAACTTCAGATATACGTTTTTCTAATTCCGATTGTGTGGCACCATGCAAAAAGATCCGGACGTGAATCTGTTTAATTACTTCTCCACCTTTGGTAATAGCCAACCCGAGTTCTCTTAAAGTCTGCAATTCTTCACGAGCTACATCTGCATCTGTTTCATTAGCTGCATTACGTATCCTCGATTTCATTTCATTAGTCGAGCTTTTTACCTTATCAGTATAATTGATGTCTTTTTGTGTATAGGTATCAATAGTAACAATTGTGTTATGAATACTAGTTAATTTGTTTAACCAGTATGGTGTGAAATTTTCCGGATAACGGTATACATGGAGACAAGCAACATATCCATCACCTGTACGATTAAAAAATTCATCCTTAAAAGAAATGCCACCCATTGGTTGGGTGGCATACACAAAATCTAAATCCTTAATAATTTTTTCCATATCCATTCACCGCCTAAATAAAGTTATTCATACCATGTAAGATCTTAATTTTTTTCTCGATAGAAATCGGCTGCGGTTCTAAAAAGTTTGTAAAGCGAGTTAAATCGTCAATCCTTTTAGTAAGTTCTTCTGCTGTTCTTCCAAAGACAATGAGGTACGTGCGACGACTTTTATATGTTTTTTCTATGAATTTCAACTTTTCGAGTTCAGCGTTTAATACTCTCAACCTTGCAAAGTTATTTGTTCGTTCAATTTTGTATTTAATATATTCTTGCTGAAGCTGATTATCTTCAGGCAAATTCATATGCACTTCTTTAAGAGGATCTGAATAAATTTGCTGTAGTTTCCAGTAGGACTCTGTTACAAAGTTAAACTCTTTTTCGTCTAGGATATTGGTGTCATAATGTTTAACGTCAAATACCTCAAAGTAGCCTTCTTTTAGTCCAAATTTTGTTTTTACATAACCCTCATCAGTATATCCACATACCGGATATACACGATTGATTCGATCAATACTCTTTTGTATTTTTTTTAATTTCCGTGTACTTCCTGATTGATTCTTCTTTTTAACTGACAGTGCATCAAAACCCATTTTAATCCTCCTGCTTTATCATGGAATAATTGACAGGCTCTTGTGCTTTATATGTCCGACTATCCTTTCTGAAAACCATGAGCGTCATTTCATAAATCTTTTTACTTGGTGAATCAGGACACGGCCAAAGATAAAATGTAGTGGCAAGCACGATAAATAATACAAAAGGTATCTGAAGATACGGGTATACCAAGCCTTTCATGAAATACCCGACAGCCAAACTCCCAATAATCACAAAACCATCCACAACCGTTAGTTTATTCCATTGTATTTTTGCTTGAATATTTTCTGGTACTGATACGGTTTGCCTCATTTATCAGTCCCCCCTTTGAATCCAGTATTTACAGTGTTTTTTGCGATATCGTAAGCTGTCCTTGAATTTCTTACTGACTTTGAATCATATATCCGTTGCGCCAAGTCAGCATACTTATTAACCAAGACATCCTTTGCAGTCATATTCGTAGTTGGCCTTTTTGTCATCTGATTTTTAAATGCTTCTGCAGTTGTTTGAACATGTTTAGGCATTCCAATCGGTTTATTGCTTACTGTACTCACTCCTTTAGGTGAGTAATCAAAACGGCCACCTCCCATATTTTGTACAGGTGCTCTATAGGTTGGTAAAACATTTCCTACGGCAGCGCGGTGGGTTGGCAAAATGTTACTTGCCGGTGTAGGCGCCGAATAAGTTGAATTAGAACCATTTGAAACGGAATTTACTATCGATGTATTACTGCTTGGTGCAACAGGTGTCAGTGAAGCCGGCGCCGCCTGTGAAATAGGACTGCTCGGCATAAGACTTCCTGAAGAATGTGAACCTGTATTCTGTGGCATAGTCGCAAACAACGAATCCCATCCATTATTGGAAGTGCTATTGTTTGCTGTGAGACCACTATTAATCGGCCCCTGAGACAATTGTCTACCAGGTGTAACTGATGTGTTTCCACCGATCTGACTAGAAATTGGTCCTACAGGTGGTATTTGAGATGACAATGGCGTATTAGTAGAGCTTCCTGGTACGTTTCCGCCGCCTTGTCCTGGAACTGGGATTCCTGTTGGCCCTTGGGACGATAATGGCGTATCAGAGCTTCCTGGCGCGTTTCCGCCGCCTTGTCCTGGAACTGGGATTCCTGTTGGCCCTTGGGGCGATAATGGCGTATCAGAGCTTCCTGACGCGTTTCCGCCGCCTTGTCCTGGAATTGGACTTCCTGTTGGCCCTTGGGACGATAATGGCGTATCAGAGCTTCCTGGCGCGTTTCCGCCGCCTTGTCCTGGAACTGAGCTTTCCCCTGTCATGTTAGACAACGGTGTATTTCCATCTTTGTCAGCAGCAGTCCCACCTGACTGACCAGGTTGTGCCCCTTCAGATGATGCCATATTAGATAACGGTGTATCTCCGTCTTTGTCAGCAGCAGATCCACCTGGTTGATCAGGTTGTATTCCTTCAGATGATGCCATATTAGACAACGGTGTATTTCCGTCTTTGTCAGTGGCCATTTCAATGTTTTTACCTTGCTGAGTACCTAGACCATCACTAGCTGCATCAGGACTCGACTGATCTTTTGATGCTTGTAATGGTGTATCTCCATCTTTTGATAGAATATTGTCTGATCCTTTCTCATTGTTGCTTCCAGCTTCTTCTTCGGAAGACATGGATGATAGTGGTGTATTATGATCTTCCATTGGAGATCCATTTTCTGTGCCTGATCTATCATCGCGATTTTCGATACCCTCTGTTGATGAATCGGAGCTATTTTCTTTATTCAAAGACGACAACGGAGAATCAGATTGTGACGATTTATCCTTCTCTTTCTGATCGTCACCAGACATCATTGCTTCTTTTAAAGCATCGTCTGACATAACATTAGTCGGTTTACCGGCTAATCCATGTGACAAAGGCGTGTCACCGTCTTTTCCAATTTTCCCCCCGTTACTTCCTCCACCACTTTTAGCAGCTTCCATGTTCTCTTTAAAACCATCAAGTATACCCTTTCCAGCACCCATACCAACTAAAGCAGCATCAGATGATTTCTTGGCAATTTTGCCTGCCATTTTCCCCGCCTTTTTAGCTGTTGATGCCGTAAAGTCCGTAGCCATTTTTGCTGTTTTAGCACCTGCAAATAGCCCAACTAAACTCCGCGAAATGCTCTTCAATCCAGAATCTATACCAAACATTTCTTCTATAAAGTTAGGACCATCCACCGTTAAAATAGCTGCTGCAATCAATACAACTATTTTTATTGGTGCAGATATGTCAGCTTGGCCAATGTAATCTGTAAAAAGGATGTAACATTGTA
This sequence comes from Paenalkalicoccus suaedae, assembly GCF_006965545.2. Classification (NCBI taxonomy): domain Bacteria; kingdom Bacillati; phylum Bacillota; class Bacilli; order Caryophanales; family Bacillaceae; genus Paenalkalicoccus; species Paenalkalicoccus suaedae. The sequence continues at coordinate 18,354 of NZ_CP041370.1, read as the reverse complement.
ACAAAAGCTCGATTGAAAATAAGACAATGAAAGTATTCTTTATCTTCTCCAAGAACTTTTTATTACGTTGACCGTTTTCAAGATCCGTTAAAGCAGTTCCTACACTGAAAATCTTTAAGATTCCTAGTTCCATGATTAACTGCGCTGTCTTAAACATGGTCATAAATAAAACAAATGCTATGGTACCAAGTTCAAACATCATGTACCAAGGGTGCCAAGAATATCGATAATAGGCTTCATCATCTTGTATCCAAAATGACTCAAGATCCTCTAATTTCTTCTCTCCGGATGCATCGCTTACTTTTTTATCTAATATTTTTTCGCCATCTTTAGTTAACGGACTAGAGTGAAAAATTCCACCTGTATCAACTGGCTCCGTTATATCTAAAAGTTTCACATCCTCGTCATTCTCGATATTATTTTTCTTCTTTAGCTTTTTGAATTCTTTCTTACTCCACTCAGCATCCTTGTCGATTTTATAAACATCGACTATATTGTTTTGATATATTTTAGTGGAAACACTAAGCTTTCCGTCTTCATCAAGCATTCCTTTCCCAGCAAGCAAGAGATCCGACGCCTGCTGCATCCCCCATGGCAGTACAAGGAAAAGAGTTAAAGCAAATAATGAATTTGTGATTATTTTGTCGTAATCAGTTTTCTTCTGAACTATGATTTTCCATCCAAGAAAGCCAAGCGCCAATGCCATTAATGCAAAAATGACAGGCATCCACTTATCTATAAAGCCACTAATTTGGTCACTATCGAAGAAATTAAGCAAATCATAAATCTCTTCAATCCCCCCAGATAGGGCATCTACAATTGCGGCCAGGCCCATAATAACCCACCATCCGATGACTCGGAATGGTGCGGTCCAAATTGAAGTCAGGGATAGGTAATCTTGAAACCTAAGCAGTATTTTCAGAATCTCTGAATCATCCATAAACAACCCTCACTTACTCTATATGTGTTTTAATTTGTTCATAAATTTCTTTTTTTCTCTGGCGCTCTAAAAAAGGCCCTTAATTCCTCAACTGTTTTCAGACTATCGAAATACGCATATTCGCTTTCAGATAATTGCTTATGAGCAAGTAACTTTATATACACGTAATGATCAGGTTTAATTGCATCAGAAATAGGTGTACTCGTTTCGTACACCTCTTCAAGTGAATTCATAATAATATCCTCCTCACTTGCTTCTAAATCATCTTCATGTAATGATTCATTCATTGGCGGATCTTCATAAAATCCATGTTCGTTCATATTCTCAACTGGAATTGAGGCGAATAGTGAATCCATTCCCTCTGAAGATTCAGTAAACCCAATCGGTTCTTCAGGCAATGGGAATTCACTAGAAAACAGGTTCACCAGGAGCCTTTTTAGCTTTTTGTTTTTTCCCTTTACCTGGTTTACTTTTTCTTTCCTCCTTCACAGGTTCATTAAATTCAAATTCAATCAATAAGCTTTCCAGATCCAGTGTTTCATGCTCTCCTCTAAACCCTAAATCACCAAGAGCAATCTTATTATCAAAACGATGCATCAAATACTCGTATCTATGCAGCATATTTGTTCCGTTATCTAAAGAAGCAAAAATCGGATAAGGAACTACCCTATTTCTTTTTAAGTCCTCACGTTTTTTAGTCCTTAAAACAACCCACTCACCTTTTTTCAACCTTCTTAGCTCGTCAGGAAGCATTAAAGGCCTTTCTTCTTCTCTTTCGCTATACGATTTATGAACGTCCATTAAATCACCCTGACGATCTGCAGAAATTACCGTGGTAACACCCAATTTTTCACTAAACTTTTCGGCGTCCTCCCACTCGTCACTCATAATGTAAATCTGGTTACCCAAGTTCCCCATTATTGCCACGGCCATGTCGTCTCCGTAGACATCACGTAGCTGAGAAACGTTTTGAATAACAAGCGTATAGAGCATACCTCGGCTTAGACCAACTGCCAGGGATCTATTTAACCCTTCAATTGGCGGGATATTAGCGACTTCTTCAAAGAGAAACCTTACTTTCCTTGGAAGTGTACTTTCTTTGGATAATGTAGCTTTCTCGGAAAGCACAGCGTTTACTTGTGATAAGAAAGTAGAAATAATAGTGTAGTTAGAATCATCCCAATCGGGGTAGACAATGAATAACGCGACTGGTTTTTCTCCGTAAGCTAAATCCTCAATATTCAAGTCATTACGAGCTGTCATTCGGGCGATTGTATCGTAAGTATAGTTTTTAAGTTTGGCCATTGTACCTGTGTAAATACCGCTGCGTGTTATGCCTTGTGAAAATTGAATTGTCCCATACTGTAACTTAGCAGGGTGAGAAGGCGGCAAATTACCAAAGAAATGATCAAGTCGTGTATACCCGTCTTCATCTGGATTACTTCCAAGTTCGTTTAACATAACTGTCAATGTATACATCGTGATATTTTCTGGCTGTCCATTCTTAATGCACAAATCACAAACCGCGAGAATCAAGGCGTTTACCAATGCAATAGATGCATTTTCCCACATAGGATCTGCATGTGACTTATCATTATGGAACAGTGAGTAAGATAGTGTATTACAAAGCATTTGGGCTTTAGAATAGTCTTTCTTCAAATATGCTTGTTTAACTAATTCCAATGGATTATAGGCCATTCCCCAATACGGATTCAATAAGTTGAAACACATAACTTCATAACCGTACTTTTCGAATTCAGCGCGGGTATTTTTAAGCATGTCACCTTTTATATCTGTAATTACTACAGAGTCTTTTTCTTTTGCTCTCATAATGACATCTAAATATGGATAGGAATAAGTTTCAGTCTTACCAGATTGTGTTGAAGCAACCACAAGGGTATGAGTTGAGTTTGTGTCAACGTAAAGATGGTCATTAAAATGAACAATCGGCATTCCTGCACTGCCTTCATACTCATTATCATCATCTTTAACAGCCTTATAGGTTTCTTGAATCTCCATAATCTCAGTCCATCGTGCTGTACCTTTCGTTTGCTTATTGATATCACGAAAAGCGATTCTAAACCTATACACTTGTCTCAATATGAAAATTGAAGCAAGAACGTACACTACTCCATAAACAATGCCCATACTCCAATCAAATTCAAAAAACCACTTCCAGGTCATCGAACTAAAAGGACTTGAAAGCTGTGACTGGTCAAAGTTTTTAAAAGAAGAGAGTATTACGGGAATCTGTTTTAAAAGATGTATGAAAAAATTAGTAATACACGTCACTGCTACATAACAAAACAGTGTAAAGGCAATCAAAAAATACTTATCTGCAAATACTTTTTTCCACTGTTTAAACTCCTTGTGCAAAAGATCACCTCAAAAAAAGAAGCCGTAAACACGGCTTCCTCACTTCTATTATCTTTCTAGACCTTTAACTTTTCTTGAACCTTTCAAATTTGAGGGCTTTTTAATTTGAACTTCAACTTTTCCTTTTTCAGTCCCTTTATTCTCTAGTTCCCTTTCAGTTGACAGATCTTTTTCATTTTTTTTCATCAGCACATCATCTTTTGATAGCTGTTCAAGATATTTAGATTTATTTTGATTATACTGCTCATAAGTTAGAGGTTCAGGCACAGTTGTAGGCCAAGGTACTTGTTTAATTTTCATCTCTTTAGAAAAATCATTAATAAAGGAGTTAGTCATATTAACAGCAGTTGCTATCTGTTTATTAAGGTTATCTGCTGCCATTGTCCTTAATAAAATAACCGGATATTCCGGATCTTTACTAAAATTAGAACGAATTTCTCCTTCCAACTCTTTGATGACAGCGTAATCTGGGGATTCATTCTTCAACATAGATCTGTTCTCGTCATGAACTAACGCTAAATGTTTTGTATACTCGTTGATGTAAAGTTTACTTTCATTCTCCAACATGCCTTCCTTGAACTGGTCTGGAAAGATTTGATGAATTGGTTTAGACTCACGATAATCGGCCACATAATTCTGATACTCGTTTTGAGAAGAAATAAATCCCATCAAACTTGTATCTTGTTCTGATCTGCCTGTGAAATTATTACCTCGTAAAGATGAAAAGGTTTGTGAGTTAACCATTGTCCTATACAACTCATCATACGCTTCAAGACTATTTCCAGGAGTCAAGTTTTCTCCTTGTTCTTTGAAGTAGCTTCCTAAAGCTGTTTCAATTCGTTCCCCAAATACATTAATATTTATTTGAGATTCTCTTCCAGCTAGAATCTCAATTTTAGAAAACTTGCTTCTGAAATCGCTACTTCTTACTTGGTTCTCACAGTAGTTATAAAGCTTTACCTTTTCGGACAATTGATTAATTTTTTTTCTGTTAAAGATTTTGTTCAGGAAGGTATTGGCTTGATTAAGTTCATTTAAAGCTCTTTTTTTGCCTTCGCTGAGAGCCGATCCAAGAGCATTTAGATAAGGTGACGCCTTCTTTTCCATATCAACATCATATCGATCAACGTTATTGGCCAAAGCTTCCTCCTTTCTGCTTAACAATGTTAAAGCTTTTTGTAAGAGGCTACTAGGTTGCTGACCTTATTTCCAATGTCAATTACCCAGCCGGGAACTGTTAGCGGGCTATTTCCTGATTCAACGTTGAAATAAACCTGTACGCCGATAATAAGAAGAATGGCAAACAAAATGAGCTTGGAGGACCCAAGCCCAGGCGCTGCCATTCGTTTTCTACGTTTGGCCAAAGCTTTCTTATGTTTGTCTTCCTTTTTCTTTTCTTTAGCCAACTTTTTATCTAATTCTAGTTTTTCTTTCTTAATTTCTTCAATCAATTCAATCTTGGCCATCTTAAGTTGCTTTTCAAGGTCACGCATAGCAGCTGATTCTTGTGCCACTATAGGCGGATGTATTTCACGTTTATTTTTACGATCAGGTACATACTGTTTCTGCTTTTTAAGAAAAGCTATTCCTTTACTGAATCCATTGGATAAATGCGTTTTTACAGCTGCAGCTGGTTTTCCTTTTTTGTTTTCCTCGACAATTTCTTCAGCCTGGCGGGCACGCTCTGCCTCAGCTGCCTCTTGCCGGGCCTTCTCTTCAGCCTGGCGGGCACGCTCTGCTTCAGCTGCCTCCTGCCGGGCTTCCTCTTCAGCCTGGCGGGCACGCTCTGCCTCGGCTGCCTCCTGCCGGGCCTTCTCTTCAGCCTGGCGGGCACGCTCTGCCTCGGCTGCCTCCTGCCGGGCCTTCTCTTCAGCCTGGCGGGCACGCTCTGCTTCAGCTGCCTCCTGCCGGGCTTCCTCTTCAGCCTGGCGGGCACGCTCTGCCTCAGCTGCCTCCTGCCGGGCCTTCTCTTCAGCCTGGCGGGCACGCTCTGCCTCAGCTGCCTCCTGCCGGGCTTCCTCTTCAGCCTGGCGGGCACGCTCTGCCTCGGCTGCCTCCTGCCGGGCCTTCTCTTCAGCCTGGCGGGCACGCTCTGCCTCGGCTGCCTCCTGCCGGGCCTTCTCTTCAGCCTGGCGGGCACGCTCTGCCTCGGCTGCCTCCTGCCGGGCCTTCTCTTCAGCCTGGCGGGCACGCTCTGCCTCGGCTGCCTTAGGATCTAGTTCATTTTTCTTTCTGCCTTTAAAAAAACCTAAATTCGGAACTGAAAACAGCTTCTTATTACATTCCTGTTCAACAGCTTCCTCTTCCATGGCTTTTGATAACATTTGAAGCAATGCATCTTTTTCTTCCTGCGGACTGTCTTTAAAAGTAGTATCTAATGTTCTGCTTACGAGAAAGAGTAGGTTGTTCGAAATCCCTTCTCCAACAGAAAAAGATTCCCGAAAGAGAACTGAATTATCTTCATCGTCAAAGATAGTTAATACTATTTCCGCATTAAGGTTATTTTCCTCAGCAAATCTCTCTAATTCCGCCATTTTCGAGGAAGCTAAACGTATACTGTATTGTTTTCTGGATGGAATAATGGATCGAAATTTTCTCCCACCCTTAAACGAAGCTCGAATCATTTAGATACCCCCACTTTCATTTAGAAACCTATACCGTTTTGAATCCACTTTACAATCGGCTCACAGCCTGCTACTACAGCAAGACCAATGATTACATTTTTCATGCCGCCCTTCGCCTCTTCAGTCTTATGTTGGTTTTTAGACATAAATCCATAAGCGTAAATACCTAGTTTAAGAGCAGCGTAGGCACCGACGACAACTTGAATAGCTCTAATTAAGTAAGTAAGCATATCTACAATATTATCTGGCATGAATGACACCTCTTATAATTTATTTTGATTGCATTTTTTAGTTGTGTTGCTCTGAAGTTGCTGGTTTACTTACCATTTGTTTTACTGCTTTCTTCAAAATATTACTGTGCTTAGAAACAACTGCATTATGTTGATCATGAAGCCAATCATCATAGGAAATCCCTTGTGACGCTAATATCAATTCACAAAGGTCTTTAGCATCTTTTTTCTCGGCTTTTGTAGCAGCCATTCTCCTCACCTCCTTCAATTGATGAAATCATCAGCTAGTGAATTTCACTAAGATGTGGTTGTTTTTAATAGTGAAGTTTTTGATAACAAATTGATGAAGCAAACTTTTTTGATCACAGTAAGCGTCAAACTTCCCCCCCTTGGTCACCTGGTAACCAAGAGGGAGTCTTGCCTGGCGTTTATGGATCATGGAATGCAATTGTTTTGGCGTAACCTTGACCTTAACGACCGGTCCATCTTTATTCATTTTTGATCCGCCTCCTTTCAAAAAAAAAGAAACATACAGCTGTACGTCTCTTCCGTTAGAATTTAAGTTTTGATGTAAAACCACTGAATACGCTGCTTAACAAACCAGGGAATTCCTTCTCAGCAAGACCGATCAAAGCCCCTACTACTAACACTGCACCAATTACCCAATACATTCTGTCTGCGTTTTGATCTAACATGTTTTACACTCTCCTATTTACTAAAATTAGAATTTAAGTTTCGATGTAAAGCCACTAAATACACTGCTTAATAAGCCGGGGAATTCCTTCTCAGCAAGGCCAATCAAGGCTCCTACCACTAACACTGCACCAATCACCCAATACATTCTGTCTGCGTTTTGATCTAACATGTTTGCACTCTCCTATTGTGTATTCGAATTAAAATTTTGGTATTTTAGCTGTAAAACCACTAAAAACGTTGTTTAATATATCCGGATATTCTTTTACAGAAAGTCCTATTAAAGCCCCTACTACTAAGACTGCACCAATCACCCAATACATCCTGTCGGCGTTTTGATCTAATATATCCCTCACCCCCTTAAAAGAGCGCAATATAAAAAGGCCCTACATTATCGAATCAACGATAAAGCAGAACCTTTTAATGAGACCGTCTGAATCGGGAGGTCAAAATATAGAATTTTAAAGTTCCCTTTTACAGTGTAATTAACTTCATCTCCATACTTAACTTTTTGATTCATCATCGGACTATCAATTGTGAACCGGCTTTCGTAATACTTTTTGTTATATTCCTCAATATGATCCATTGCTGAAGATGTAAGTCCGCCGTTTCTCTCAATCTGATAGTTAATATATTGCTTGTATTCATTTCCCTGATTCATCTGTATAAAAAAAGCTGAAGCAGAAAAAATCCCAAATAAAATGAAAATGGCCATATACATTTTCCCTATGGCCATTACTGCTCCATCAAGCATGTCTTACACCTCTTTCAGTGTTTTATAAAGATAATTTTGCAATAGTATCTATCATCATGGCAGCCGCGTAACCTACGATGGGAACAAAACTGGCCATTGTGAGCTTTGTTGGGAACATATAAAATTTTCTTAGTTTAAATTCAGCAATTTCCCTTACCCCTTCAAATAATTGTTTACTCGACATCTGACCTAGTTCACTAATAATTGTTGTATCATTTGAACTTTGCTGGTAATCAAAAAGCGTAGCCATGATTAACATAGCTCTATCCGTCCCACTAGCTTCTTTAGCAAATAAACGGAAAGGAGCTTCTGAGTTAGGTTCATCGCTCAATCCGATTAAAAACCGTTTTAAAGCAGTTTTCACATGCCCATCATCCATTCTTTTGAGCATCTTATTTAATGCACCGTATAATGTAGCATTCCTCTCTAATAACAACGGAAACAACATTCTAATAAACTTATTGAATTGAAGTTCCTTTTCAAATTGATGTCTTTTGTACGCATTTACAATTCTTTGATATTCCAGCATCCATACAAATACAGCCAGTATAGGCCCTAATAACATCATCCAGGTACTAAACAATGCCCCTACTACTGCACCAACAGCTAAAGCAATAATTGCTTTCATAAGGCGTTTTTTTTGGAAGCTCGTTACCCATTGCTGTGTATATCCCATTTCATCTAGCATGGAAGCTAAATTACTTTCAGCACATTTCAACCAAAAGTTGTTGTTTTTAGATTCAATGATTTCAGCAGTCATAATTTTACCTCCATTAAATTGTCGTCACCCAATCTTTTAAGGTAAGAACGGAAAAACACACCTAATAAGGTGAGATAAATTGAACTTGAAATCCATCCTGGCAGCTGGTGAGCATAAATGTTAACCCATTGAGTCCAGCCAAATGAAAATGTCACTGCCGCGATCAATACTAAAGAAATGATAGAAATAAACCTGAATTCATACGTAGCTCGTTTCTTTTTCTGTAAAAATTTATCTTGTTCTTGTTTCAATTCATTGTGTAGTGATTTTATATCTTTAATCGTTTCAATATTTGTACGGCCCTCAATAGTAGCAGTAGTTAATTGTTCGATATACAAGTCAAATATTGCGTCATGCTTATATTTCTCACCAAACTCTTTAAATGCTGCATGAATCTCTTCAGTAGAAGCACCTTGAAGCGCTCCTCGCAGCTGAAGAAGATCCTCTTTAAATTCTCCTTTTGCACGATCCGAGACTGTTTCTAATGCTTTTAACATAGTCTTATCGGAATTGGTAAGGATTTGAGTTAAGTTGTTAACAAAGTTATGACGCTCTTGAAAAGCATTAGCCTCGTATACACGCTTAATTGACTGCGGCATCATAACACGATAGCCATAAAACATTGCAAACACACCTAATATTAAGCTGAGCCACCAGTAATAAAACAGTGCATAAGAAAAAACAAAAACCACAGCAAATGGTTTTATCAAAGACATTAAAAGCTCTTTTCGTTCAATAGGCTTTCCATACGCGACTTTATAAGCGTTAAGCTCATCTAGCGAATATACCTTTTTCTTCACACTATTCCCCCCTAACAGGTAAACCACTATATTTGACGTGGTGTTCTAACATGCGGTCCTTTAATTTCTGACTTATTTTACCTACTGTTTGCACGAATCGCCCGTCTATGTGCTCCTGCTTGAAGATCATTTTTACAGATCCATCAGCATTGTACTCGGAAACCTCACTCAGATATCTAACCGTTTTGCCATTCAACTCTGTGGCTTTCAAATGAACTCCTAAATGGAAGTTTTCATAAATATCACCAAGTGTTGATTTTTCATCTAATTGGTAGCCCATTTTCATCATATTGATAAATCTTCGAGGAATAGTCTTAACATCATTTGCATGCAAAGTGGTTATGATACTGTGACTGGACAAAACAGCTTGCAGCATTTCATATGCTTCCATACCTCTCGTCTCAGATACGCAGATCCATTTAGGGTTGTTTCTGAGTGCCGCCTTTACCAAATCTGTAATAGTTACCCCAGGAGAAGTAAGCCAGCTATGAATATCTTTTGTGTCCCCAAACAACTCTTTAAGGTGTCCTTCCCGCGTATCTTCAATCCAAATGATTTTTTCTCCAAATGGTATAAAGCTTAACAAAAACTTTTGAAATTCGGTTTTACCGGAACCTGTTTCACCAGAAATACCAATGTTAGCTTTTGCTGCAACAGCAGCCTTAAAAAATTCATACATATAGTCAGGAGCAAAGTCTGAAAAATTCTCCTTGGTAAGTGCCAGCTTTGGACGTGATACGCGAATTGCCATTGTGGTCCCATATGGCGATACAGCTTTATGAACAGCGTTGATTCGCAAATTCCCCAAAGAGGCATCCAAGATAGGATCTTTAGGTGTAAATTCTTTTTCTACTGCATTAGCGAACTTTTGGATGATCTTTAAAATATACTCCTCAGTTATTTCCTGATCTTCGTATGGATAAGGGTCTTTGAGATCGCTTCTTCTAACAATCAATTGATTTGCATTAAAAGTAATATCTGTAACCGTATCATGTTGTTTTATAATCGTTTCAATGACACCCAGGCCAACCATTTCCTGCATTACATAATCTACTTTTTTATCAGTATCCAAAACAGTAGCATTATCTTCAGCAACCAGTTTCCACATAACTTCCCTTGCTTCTTTTGAAGTGAAAGCTTCTAACACAATTTCTGGGTTTTTCTCTCGGATATCTGTATATATACCTTTAATTGTATCTGGACTAATCATTTTATTTCCTCCTCAACTGACAAAATTCGACACGAACGTTACTTGATATTTTGAGTTGCGGTCGTCTGTGATTTTAACGCGGACAGCCTTAATTCCGCCGTCTGCTGTCTTTAAAAAATCAAAGTTATATTTAGTTCCTGATAGTTTAATATTGCTGTTTTGTTCAAAGAGAGTTTTGAATTTCTTTTTGAAGCTCTCTTCTGTAACCTCTACACGTCCATCTTCCACACGGGAACTTTTATCAATGCTGTTGATACTTGCTATCTGTCCTGATTCGGTCATAGTGCTTATAATCGAATTGTGTCGGTATGCCTCGGTGTGATAAGAAATGATGACCATCAGCAGAAACAGGCCAATATATACAAGTCCTAAAGTGGTAATCGAACCTTTCATTTTCTCACCTCGATTTTCTCCAGGTATCAAAAAAAGGGAACTAAAAGTTAGTTCCCTTTAACTATCTCGGCTTTTTCCTTTACTAAAACGCGATATAAAACGCCGTCTGCTTCTATACCATACAATCTATGTCCAATTTTGTGATGGTTCTCAAATTCAATTTCATCTACATCTTTTTTTAAATGTCTACTTAGCTCTTTTTTCACAATACAAAGATCATCCCGTCTTTGTTCTCTAAGGTATACACCATAAAAAAACAGCATGCTTAAATTACAGGCTACGAGAACACAGAACATAATCAAACTCGCTTTAGAGTAATATTGCACACTGTCTATACCAAGTACAATATAACCTACATTGAGTAGAAATATTAGAAAACGTACGTCTATTCCTTTATCTTGATAACCCATTACCTTCCCTTTCTGATTGCTCTGCTGCTATTCTTTGTAGCTGACAATCGTGTACTCAATAGTGCCTGTATATAAATCGTCTATCGGCTGAAGGCTCTGCCTTTTTGTGGATTCTTTAATTCTTCTAGAATTAACGCTGATTAATTTGCCTTCAGATATGAGTCTCGTTATTTTTGTGATGGCCTCAACCCTATTCTTGGTGGTAAAAGTGAAACAGCTTTTCTCCATACTTTTTCCTCCAAACAGTTGAAAAGGTTATTTCTTCAACCAATTAATATCACTTTGTGACCAGCCGTCAGGTGTACCGTTAGGGAAAGGATCATCAGCATTAATCGGCGTTAGCATTATTTCGTCCTGATCCTTTGTTTCTGAATTCATATGGCCGTACATATAAGCAAATAGTGTGAGCTTATCCTTCAATTCAATAGTCACTTTGTTAACCCCTACTTTGCTTGAAGTATAAGAAACATCATAGCTGCCTAATTCCGCCCAAATAGGAGTGTAAAATTTGTTCCCTCCGTCACGAACAGCGTTTTTCAAGCGTTTGTCTTTTGCTTTAACTTGCTGATCTGTGAATAAGCTGCCAGTTTCTTTTTCCACATTTACGTGAGGGAAAACAAATGACATTTCCCGGATTAAATTGTCTGCGGTGCTTGATTTCTTAGATGCTGCAACATCCATAGGGAATATAGCTTTACCGTCTTTAACAGAATAGTTTAAGTAAGTATCCATCAACTCTTCAGGTACTTTAAAATCGAATTTGATATCATCATCGTCTTTTTGAAGCATGTTCTCATATATGAAAGCAAGATTTTGCTCGCTGCCATAACCGGTTTTCCGTTTAGGAAGCAGCTGCCCTTGATATGTCATTGTTTCAAAATAGCTTTTCATAGCAGTTGTTGGGGTTACTTCTGTCATAACTACGCGTTTAACAGATCCCTGATTTTTAACTACAACTTTCATAGACACAGAAACTTTGTCTTCAGAACTCGTATAACCCTTCGTAGAGAGTTCTTTTGCCTTGTCAGGTACATCTACATCATTTTCATTAAAACCCTCTAATTTGACCGTATAGAGTTTATTTGCGTTAACCTTTAAATTCTTTGCCGGCACAGTGAAATTTACATTCTTCGGCAAACTCTGTGCTGTATATGTTTTTTTGCTTAGCAGCTGTTTCCCGTCATACAAGCTGACATTTATTTTTGCTGTGGTCATGCCCTTGGTGTCATTTTTATAAATGTTGGTCTTAGAAAGATAAACCTTAACCGGCAGACCATCAGCAGCCGGAGCCGTATATATTTGAAGCTTATCAAGGCTGGTCTTGATCAATGGAACATCATAATAAATAGTAATTGTTACATCATCTTTTCCAACGGTACCAGTTACCTTTTTATCCGAGACAGGACGATATGTGTAATTGTTCTTTTTCAAATTGGTTAATGGACCATACGAATACGTATCGCCTCGTTTTTTGGTATATACTTGTTTCTTGATCAACGTGTGGTCCCGGTTATCTTTGTGCAGCACAGTTATTTTCCTTTGCAATGCATACTCAAAAGTAATAGTGATATCTTTGTTTCCCAATTTACCGGTTTTCTTTTCTGTTTTAACGGGCACATAGGTTTTCCCATCTTTTACGATTTTCTTCTCAGGTGAATAGCTGTAATTGGTTCCGATATTTTTAGACTCTTTTACTTTCTTTAAGACCGTGCCTTCGTACTTGTCCTTATGAACCACCGTAATTTGTTTTTGACGCTTTTCAAAATGAACGGTAAAACCAGCTGCCACAACCGGATCAACCACAAATGTACTTGACATCAGCCGTTGATAGCTGCTCGTATTAGGTAGATAAAGCAGGGACGCCAGCTGTCTGATCTCACCATTAACATTCCCTGTGTCGTAGTCAGATCCATAATCTAAAGGTGCAGTGAAATAAAATGATTGGCCATCATGAATAGTGATATGGCCGCCCTTTTGGGTTTTGCCGCCGATCACGTGTATCGTTACCTTTGAAGGAACGGTTAACGTAGCTGTTCCTTTCCCGTTCAGCTTAATGGTTTCTGATTTTTGCTGATCACCGGAAACAGAGCTGCCTACTTTAGTTTTGCTGAAGGATACCTGGTAGCTCGGAGCATCACCTTTTTTAGCATGTTGAATTAACTTCCACACTTCGGCATCCTGGTTACTATATGTTCTTTGATCCCTTTTTCCATCTAGCCAGTTGTTAAGAGCGACATAGGTTTTGACCATATCCGTCATTGTCTTTCCAATTTCATTACCGTCACCGCCGAACCCGTAATAAAGAATGGCTTTGACGCCATCATCATATTGACGCTTCGGGGTTTTATACGAATGACCGCCATAAGGTGCAGGCTTATCTGGATCAATACAGTAAACAATGGTGTCTCCTATTTTGATGTAAGCTGATTCATGAGTAATGCCGTGCGGATCTTTCCATGAATACGGACCTGTGGCAACAGCTGTAGCAGCTTCGGCCGATGAGGTGAAAAATGGCACTAAAAAAAGCGCTGCGGCAATTGCTACAACACTTGATAGCATTATCAAGATTCTTTTATACACTATGTGAATCACTTCGATCACCCCTTTCTTATTGTGCTGTATGGCAAAAGCTTAAACAAACTCAAAGAAACAAATCCCGATGGGGGAAGTATAATGATTTGCCTCAACAAAGATTCCTCCTATACCTTTAATTCACCATTCTTCTCGGTGTACTTAACAAAAAAATAGTGTTCTATCCACGAATTATGTTGTATTGCTTGCCAGTGGATATCCTTAATATCTAAATGGTTATTTTTTTTAAGAAACTTTTTGAATTCTAGGCGTCCCTCTAATAGTACCCCTTTGAGACTATTTTCAGATTGCAGTTCTTCAATACCTTTATTCAAATCCATTTTTCCACCTCATTTTCCAAATCCATTTTTCTCTCTAGAGCACCATAGGGGCCAATTGTGAGAGAAACAATGTTACAAAATAAAATAGAGCCGGTCTAAATGAGCGCTTTAAAAAGTAACACCAACAAAACTTATACATAGTGGCTAAACTTAACAAGATGTAAACAAGTTTAGGAACGACAGTAAGGAGTTCATTTTTATTTAAAGAACTGAACCCTAAAAATTCATCAAATGGTATTGGGATAGAATTCGCGGAAAAAACCAGCCCAATACCAAGTAGAATATAAAGTCCGATGTATAGCTACATTAGAAGCAGAACACTGCCGAACAAGAACTTGAACGGGCTGCTAATAGAATGTACCACCTGATCTTTATAAGTGTTTAAGCAAAATGTCTTGTACTTAAAGAAAGAGCAGTTGGTCTGCTCGTCAACTAGAATCCCTTCCTCCTTCAGTATTTTTTCGGCTTCCCGCCATGCCAATTTCTCATTCCAATACGTTGTACAAGTCATTCCAGATTTGAAAAGCCGAGCTTTTTTTCTTGAAATCCTTTGGTATACGTAATGATGTCCCAATTCATGCGCCAACGCAAATGCCTGTATTAATTCACTGAGATCAGTGAATTGTGGTACTTCAATTGTCGGCGGTATCTTATCTTCTCCCAAATAATACGTATATTGCCCAGTCGCAGACTTAGAAAAGGAAGATCTTATTCTAATCCCTTCACTGGAAATTCGGTTTAATATCCTATCCTTGGCCACTTCATCACTTAAAATAGCTTTTTCATCCATGGCTATCTCCTTTCACCTCAAAATAGGAACATTCATCATCACCTCCCCTTTGCTATTCGATCATTTATCCTCTTCTACAATCACTATCGCGTTATTGATAACCACGCGCTTACCATCAATGTCAAACTTAACTTTATTTCCGTAATCATTGACCTCTACATCAAACTTGCCTTTATACGTCTTGATGACCTTCCCATTTTGGTCATATACCGTTGCTGTGCGTTTCAGCCCGTTAACACTTGATTCATGATCTTTTACTGTGCGATCCCAGCTCTCACTGCTACAGCCGGTTAAAGCTGAAAATGCCAGGATTACAAATGTTAGAATTAGCAAAATCTTTTTCATTCCACAAGCCCCTTTTTCTTTATTAAAAAACGTAAAGAACGGACTAATCAATTAGTCCGTTCTTCAGTCATATGTGCAATTTTTTTATCTGAGGTGTCAAACTCTACTAAGTATAACCTGTTGTTAGCTTTTACAGTATAGATTCCGTCATGGGCAGAAGGTGTTATTAGGATCTCAGCTTTTGGAATGCCTAATTGAGTTGAAACTGCCTGATATCTTTTTTCAGACTGCCTTTCCTCAATCTGTGCATACACCCCACTTAACGCCATAAGACCAATTAACACTATTAAACCAGCAATGAATACCGAAATCAGAGAGACCACGTATTTATTCGTGTTATCACCCAATGCTTACTGTCCTCTCTCATACACATCGTAGTTATTACCTGTCCCATTATTACCACTACCAACATGATTATAATTTCCACTGTTAAAGTCATTAACAAAATCGTTCGCATTTTTCATGGTGTTGTTTTGGGATTGTTTACTTTTAGATGTGCTGGAAGACGACTTACTGCTTGATGATTTATTGCTGCTCCCAGCTGAACTGCTTCCAGTTCTGCTTTTTTTACTTTCGCTATGGCTAGTGCTGCCCGAATTTGACTTAGATGTATAGGATCTTGATGAAGAAGAATTTGAGTATGATTTCGTGTTGGAGCTTGATTTACTAGACCCGTTTGAATATGAGCTGTACCCGGAATTCGATGATCCCGAACTGCTGCTTGAATTGGACGAGCTACCTGATTTATTCTGTGTTGCAGAAGTATTACTTGATGCCGCACTTGAAGTAGCATTTTCATTATCGTTTGTGCTTACTTGACTGCTGTCGTTTGCTGCTTTACTGTCACTGTCCTTCTGTGACGTTTTCTCAATCTCATTCAGCTTTTCTTTCGCTTTTTTGCTTATAGACTCTTGATCTTCAATTCTCTTTTTTAGCGTTTCAAGCTGTTTTTTCAGACTCTTTTTCGCAGTCTGATTGGAAATCTTATTTACTTCTTTTTCAATCTTTTTATAGGAATTCCAATCTTTCTTCGCATCTTTGAGTAATTTTTTTGTTTTGTCTATTTGTTCAATTTGATCATAAGCTTTAGATAAGTCTTTAGATAAATCTTTATACAAATCTTTGCTGATCGGCTTTACCTTATCTACGCTTTCCTTGGTAACAGAAAGAATAGACTTTGTGAGATCATCAACGATCACCCCGTCAACGATATCCTCTTTAACTGCATTTGAGGCCTCTAACATGATCGCAGCATTAGATGCTTTTTCTGCTAATGATTTCTGTTTCTTAGAATCAGCTACATCGGATACTAACTTCTGAGCCTTTTGAATATCATTCTTTGAAACCCCATCAGCCAAGTAATTATATTTTTTAGAAGCATATAATGAGTTAACTGCATCCGTTGCATTGTCTAACACACGAGCTTCTTCAGCATTTGCTTGGTATGAATGAAAAATTGTATAGCCAGGCACTCCTAAAATAATTGCACCGGCAACAATACCAGCAGCCAATTTCTTTCTCATACTTACACTCAACACCTTTTTAAATATATTTTTCCATTCACAATTTTACTATGGTTTGAGTTAAAAACATATGATGTAATTTGACTTGGAAGCCAGGATTCACACGTTTATCAATGAAACAGTCCAAAATCGTGAGTTTGTAGCAGTTGTTACTCACGGAACTCTATATCAGCCAAGTATTCAGACTTAACTTCATCTGAATCTGATAATGTAAGGCCAAACTTGCCGTCTACGACCGGTGAAAACCGTCACTCGCGCCAAGAAGAAATGTTCACCCAAAGGTATTGCATGGCCGTTATACCTTTGGAGGGGGACCTTCCCTAATATTTAATTCTTTATCAGCTTAATCACTGATAAACGTGTGAATCCTGATCAACCTCACTTTATTCAGAAATTACTTTTTGTAGCAAATAGTTAGGATTAGGATGACAAACGATAGCAATGCCTCTGCTTGTGTTATATGTTTGGGACTTTTTTAGCACCAGCATCAAGTAACACTTGTTTCAGCTGATGAACATTTGCATATCCAGTTTCACTTAAAAGAACTGATACCTTCTTAGCTCTTCCAGAGGTATTTCTCGGCCGTACTTGTGTACTTCTACGCGGCATTTTTGGAGCTTTATATACCTGGGTTACTTTTCTTGCCGGCTGAAAGGCTTCAGTCGTAAAAAGAAGACTAGAATGCGGAGAAACCCGTTTTCCCACAATAACACCCTCAACGTTCTTCACGTTTCGAATATCCGAATAACATTGTGAAATCGGTCTTTTATTTTTTGTATGAGTATGTAAACAATCCTTACCGATCAACACATGAGTGCTGCCGTCAAACAATCTTAAAGAGCTTCCATACTCTAAAACATCTTTTTCAGTCATTTTTTTTTCGAGCAATTTAACTTTAGCCAAGCTATTCCCTCCCTAAATTTTCAATCAGTGTAAAGACAACAAAAAAAGCTGTCAGTTAGTCTGACAGCTCCAAATTGATAAACATACATCCAAATGAATTTTACTTCAAAAGATGCCTCTCTTTTAAAGCTAAAATGATGTATGAATACAATAAATGGGGCAAGTTCACACTAACTTTCACTGTGAGCTATATCAAAACCAAGTTGCAGCATGATTTTGATGGCCCTTATCCTGTTTTTACTAAACTTATTATTAACTGACTACATTGTGATAGCACACTTTGATAGTGTATGATTAATACACATACATACGGTTAAATTAACTGGTAGTTAAAACTTCAGAGACAACAGTGAATACGTTGGTTAAAACAAAAGTTGAATTCTAGTTCTTTTTACACAGAAATTGTTTGAGATTAACAACAAAAAACCTTATTCTGCATTTTTTTCACTGACTCTTTCACTAAGATAACAGACATTTTTTTAACTGTAAAGTATTTCAGTGAAATTTTTAACCGGTTTTTTTTCACTGAGTAAAAAAAACGCGAAAAATTGTAAGCGCTAGACCGTATACAGGGTTTATTTTGCGAGGTGGTATAAGTGGGCAATAGAGAGCAATTTGATCTCTCTAAATACTTGTTAGAAAAAAGAAAACAAAAAGGGTTAAGCCAAACACAAGTAGCAAATGATACAGG